>VGTX01000053.1 GCA_016874315.1 Gammaproteobacteria bacterium
CGATTTGCGTATGGAGCAGCAAAAAGTTCAGTCTCGCAATAAAGCTGATGCAAAAACTTGGACTGTAAGCGAGTTGCCTCAGGCCGATCAGGTTTTTCATCGTGACCGGACCGCATCACGCACTCAAGTCCTTGCAGTCTATCCAGATGATGCGCATCACGATCGGAGCTGGTTGTGCTTGTCTGAAACCGTTTTCTATGCAGAAAGTGGCGGACAAGTCGGCGACACCGGTTGGATAGAACTCGAAGATGGCCAAAAAGTCCCTGTTTACGATACGCAAAAAGCTCATCACCTCAGTATGGTTCAAGTTGGTTTCGGTCCTGCGTTCTGGGCAGATCACCAAAATGTCACCGCATTGCTTGACTCAAATCGCCGTGCAAACATTTCAATACACCATACAGCAACACACTTGCTTCATGCAGCGATTCATCATGTGCTTGGGCACTCGGCTTCACAAAAGGGGTCCCGCGTAGAATCCGATCGTTTGCGATTTGACTTTGCTTACGATAAACCTCTCACGCAAGAGCAAAAAAATGCCATTGAAGCCTTTTGCCGTGAACATATTCAGATGAATCATGCCGTTGTTACCGATTTATTATCCAAAGAAGACGCTATCGCTCGAGGGGCTCTCGCATTCTTCGGTGATAAATATGGTGAAACTGTCCGCATGCTGTCTATTGGTGCAGATGTATCTAAAGAGCTTTGTGGTGGAACACATGCACCAGAACTTAACGATCTGGTCGCTGTGCTTATTTGCAGTGATGAAGCTGTCTCTGCAGGTGTTCGACGTATTCAAGCAGTCGCAGGTCAAAGTGCTCTCGATTTCTTACTTGCTTCTCGTTCTCGATGCGCTGCCATCTCCTCAGCAATGCGTGTGAGTGATGATTTGATTGTGCAAACTGTTCAGCAATTGCAAACACAACTCAGTACCACACAGAAGAGCTTAATAGCCTTACGTGAGCGTGCGTTTGTTGCTCGCTTACAGTCTGTCCAGCCTATTCATCGCCATGATGGTACACAGTGCTATGTTGTCGAAGCCAGCACAGATGAGGTTCAGTTCTTTAATCAAGGGAACGATTTGTTATCCGAGAGACATCGCCTCAACAACGCTCCTCATACAATAAGTATTATCTGGAACCAAGATGAGCAGGGTAAAATAACAATGCAACTCTGTGAGTTCGGTGCACATTCAGAAAAAACACATGAACTTAATACGCTAGTAGACCACCTCAAGGTCGAGTATGGGTTCAAAGGTGGTGGAAAAGTGGGACGTGTACAGCTTGGATTGCAAGGACAACATGATCATGCATGGAGTCATATTCTAAAAAGCATTCTAAAAATCACATAAGTATTTAGAGTATTCCGATTGCAATAAAATTTATGCCTGGTAACTTGTATAAGAGTTATCAGGCTTTTTTATATAAATGAAGGACTATATATGAACAATAAGAGTGAAGGAACACTAAGAGCCAACAGTGAATTACCTCAAGAAGTTATAGCGTTAAACGATTTTCTCTCCATCATGTGGGAGCTTGCTTGTGACTCAGAAAAAAAACTCTATGCTCCAGTTGATGGGCCGGATGAAGAAGACTCAGAAGTAGCAGAGCTTGATGCACAGACAGAGCCTGAATTTGAGCTCGCGAGTGAAATTTTTCTTTCCGTTAAAAGATATACGATCGATATGATTTCGCTGCGTTCATCGAATAATCCTATTCAAATGACTGAAGAAAGCACAGCAGCATATAAAAAAAATCAGAAGATTGATGTCTTAGCTGAAAAAACACCAATAGAATTTCTTAAGATTCTTTTTTCTAGAAACGAGTATTTCTGTGCTAATCAAGATTCAAAATTCTGTTCTGTTGCATCTCTGATTGAAAATTCAATCCAAGATCATGAAAAATTCATCATTGCTCAAGAGCGGTATAAAACACTTACACAGATTGTTCGATCGAAATATCAATCCAAAAAAATTGAAAAACAATCCTTTCATCAAATGCGCGGCGCAATCCTAAATTGCTCTTTTCAAGGATATGATGAAAGTCATTCGGAATTTCCACTTTTACAGTACGCATATCAGTTATTCAATACAGTGCAAACAGAAAAACAACTCCCAGAGATTATAGAATCTATAAATACACTACTTAAGAGCATTAAAACGGATGTAAATTATTTCGCGCGAGAGCGAGCATATGCAGAATGCATCTTAATGCTTCGGACCGCTCTGCATTGTACATTGGCTTTATATCTGCAAAAAGAAGAAAATAATATTTTGTACCGCAACCTGCGGCGTATGGAATTAATCGTTCTAGTCTATTCCGCTTGGTCACAACTTATTGAATCACGATATGGTTTAGTCACTTTTTTTCCAAAATACGGGATAGATTTTTGTCACCCACCGTATAAGATTGAATGGAATTTCTTTCTTGAGGCACTTCATATCGTTTGCCCATTGGGCAATACAAAGGAACTTTTAACTCCTCTCCAACGTGAGGAATTAACTGATAATGACCGAGATTCAATCAATTCCTGTGAAGGTGAAGATCGGGGGGAAGCCATTGAATCAGATTCTATCGAGGATGAACTTTCTGTATATAAAGAAACCACTTGCACAGAATTAGAAAAAGAATTCTTCGGATACGCACCCTGGCTTAAAATATTCAATGAGACCACTGCTGACGTCGCTGTATTATTAAACATCGATATGATACTGCCTTCAACGTATGATGAGTTTCGTCACTATTTTGAAGTTGAATCTCGTGATAAATGGATGGACAATTACTCCTTGGTTCTATGCAGTGTAAATTTAGCATGCTATGACACTATAAGCTTACAAAACTATAAACCACGCTCACTCACGCCTGTAGCTGATTGTGTAGAGACAGTTTATATAGGAAGCTATCAACCAACTCCTGAGGAAATTGAACGCGATCGAAGAAATGCGCGTCTTCGCGTAGAATCGGAATATAAAAAGTGGCACGAAGAATGGGAGAATAAGTCTCATAAACATATTGATTTTCTGAGATTATATATCGAGAAGAAACGCTATCAAGCACAGAATATTGGAGCGAGTTGTGTCTATCCTAATTATTTAACTAACGAACCAATTTCCTTAGGGCAATGTATGGATGATTATTATCTTCCTTCATTAACAACCGAATTGTTTAGCGAAGAAAATAAAAATGAAATCATTGAACCGCGACGACTCCATATTGAGATATTAGACTTTTTCAAAGCAATCTATTTCGCTATTGTTTTTCAATTTCTTCAAAATAATCAGTCATATTTCACCAAAAAATCAAGTCGTGCACTTGATTTGCCTATAGAGAGTGCAGTCAGTCAGCAGCAAGAAAATAATCAAGAAAAAGTAACTCAAGATTTTAAGCCAATGGATGAAAATGAGAGTACTGCACGTCGCCGACCTAGCCATTAACTGAATTTAATAACATTAAGGCAATATTAAGTGATATTGCACGATATATTGCCTTAATTTTGAATAAAAATACATAAAACATATTGATTTACAAGGCTTTTTGTGAGATTGTTATATTCATAACAGTAAATAAATAAAAGGTTGAATTTATATGGGTAAGAAGACTAAGAAGCAGCAAGCTAATACTTCACCGGTAGCTAATTCCGAGACAAATGATTCTTTAGAAAAGACGAGTCCTCAAGAGTTCTGCTTCTTTAAGGACACACCAATCTCTCCGTGTGGAAAGGTGAAATGTCACTCGGATCATCACAAAACGCATGCCGATGATGAGGCTCCTCACTCACCAGTTAACAAAACGCATGCCGATGATGAGGCTCCTCACTCACCAGTTAGCGAAGTGCTGCATACAGTTGTTGCTGAAAAGGCTTCATCTGATAATGAAAGTGTGATTAAAGGCGATGACAATACAAATGATGTTAAAGCAGCAACTGAGAAAGAAATACCTGCTGTCTTAGAAATCAAATCTGTTGATTCTACTCTGAATAATACATCTCTGGACTCTCATGTTCTTGGCGACTCGCCAGTTATCGAAGTGTCGACAGTTGTTGCTGAAAAGGCTTCATCTGAAGAATTTAGCTTTGAAAGCTTGATTGATTGGGTGGACAAGAATACCAAAACTAACGATTCAGAATCAGCTGATTTCTTAAAGATGGTTTGGTCTGAGTACTTCTTTTCAGAGGTTTGGAAAAAGTTCGATATATCATTCAGCGATTCAACAGGTTCGGGCATGAAGGATAAACCACTTTCCTCTGGCGGCAATGTTTATGAAAAGGAATTAATCGCATTCAATGAAAAGTGGACTGAATATAAAAAAGCTCATGCCAAAGAGTTTCAGAACCTAGTGAATGACACGGCTTACAATATGTTTAAAGGCGATCATTTCAATCGATTCAGAGCGATTGCAGAGAGATTCAATTTTCTACCAAAAAATAGCTCACAAGAGAAAATAAATGAGCGCCTTGAAGAGATTAATCGACATCATAATTATCTTACTCCATATATTCGAATCATTGATATTGTTAAGACAATTGAATCCCAAGATCAGATAGATTTCGTGGTAGATCAAAATAAATACTTGCATCAAAACATGGTCACGTTGATGTTCATGAATTATGCAACAGCTAAGAATGTACAAACTTCATTTATGGATAATATGCAAATTCGCTCTTATGTAAATCGCTTTGCAAATGTATTGGCTCTGTCTTTAGAGGCTCAGCTTAGTGCAGAGTTAGAGGACGAACAGAAAGATACTCATCCATTAACTCCAAAATTAGCATGGATTTCTGAAGGGATGGGGGTCACTGCTTATTTTCATAAAAAAGAATTAGATTGTATCGAATCAGTTAACTACGATCACACATACTCTGGAGCTATTGAAGCAGTAAAGGAATTCGATCAGATTAATGTAACTCGAAATGATGTAGATGGTCTAGTGGTATTCCAAAGACATGAGCAATTATTTGGATTGAGTACTAAACCATTAAACCTTGAGGTAGCTCGTCGTGAAATATTAGATCAGAGTCTTCCTAAAAAAAATCAAAACACAGCTCTTGTAGAAATGTCTTTCCCATATCTTGTTGAACCAGCACCATCGAAAAATAGTCTAGTTAAACGAGGCGGTGTTTTAATTGTTTCCGGTGTGAAGGGTGTTGGCTATCTTGCTGGGCTCGTTTTGCGCGCACTAGCTGCTGTATTATTCTTTGTATGGAATAAAATGCCTAGTATGACAAGAAAATCAGGCTCAACTTTTGATCGTAATAACCCATTGCTTGTAGATAATAATTCTTATGGTTCGAATGCGCAACCTTCTCCAGCATTCCCAAAAAATACAGCACAAGTAGGACATTCTCAACCTGTGACTTTTACCAATACCAATACCAATAATAACTCGGGCTTGTCCTCTCCTCGCTCTCGCGCTAATTATAATAACTAATTATAAATTCATTCATTCTTAAGAGAGCTGCCATATCGCGTGATATGGTGGCTCTTTTGTTATTTAAAGCATTGTCTTTAGAATTTTAGATTTCATTTCAGCTTCTTTTAAAACAGCTTCTGTATAGAAGTTAGTTGTATCAACATCATTTGATTTAAGTTCTTTTAATGCTTGCTTATAATCTCCTTGTTTGAGGAAATATCTGGCTTGAGCAACATGATAGTAGTTTACGATCTTTTCTTGCTGATAAGCCTGTGCAAGATATTTTAAGACATTGTCGCAAGCATAGCTGTCTAAAAGAGTATTCTGATATTTTCTAATAAAATCTCGTGTTGATAGTGTATGAAAATCAGCTTCTGCACGTGCTTCAATCACAAGTGGAAGTTTATTCCAAAAAGCATCTGAAGCGTATTTTAAATCATACTCCTTAAGTTTGTCCCATTGCTTCTCAAATCGTAAAGCATTCCAGAGCTTCATTCGAATGGTAATGGATTGAGGATAGATTTCAAGTAACTCACTGACCTGCTGAGCACTCTTAGCATCACGGTATTGATTAATAACAAGCTGCTGTTCAAATGAATAGTACGTTGTGTCATATATTGAATGAAGCTCAGATTCTAAAAGTGTGTAGTCAAATTGGGGGCGAAAAACTGAAATCATTGAAAACCCAATGGCCTCTTGCTGTGAGCGAATTCTCGAAATTCGGTCTCGTGTGAGTGGGTGGGTGAGATAATAGCTAAAGTACTGAGGTAAATTATCAAGCGATTCATAGCGCCCAATCGTTTCAAAGGCGGATTCAAGCTTGGAGGCGTCATAGCCACTTTTAGAGAGTAGTTTGATTGCACCAGCATCAGCTTCAAATTCCATCTGCTGCGAAAAAAGCTGTTGCTGAAGGTACGTCTGATCGACCGCCATGCCATATAACATTTCTCCGCCTCCAGGAAATAAAATAATCAATGGCAGTGCAGCGAGTAAGATCATTTTTTGATTATTTAAATCGGAGTGGTGCTCAAACATGCGTCGAATATGATGCTCTTGTGTGTGTGTTAATTCGTGACATAGCACTCCCATAATTTCTGAAACATCAGGGAGTACTTTTAAAATGCCAGTGTAAATAAAGATAAAAGAGCCTGCAGTTGCAAATGCATTGATTTGAGGGCTGTCAATAATTCGCACTGTCAACGGGTAATCAAGTACGATATCGCCTTCATAGCAAATGCGGTTGAGCTCATAGAGAAAAAAGTTCTCAATCGGTAGGAGTGATGGCTCTGTTCGAGGAGTTTGGTTATAAAGAGATTCACCAATAATCCGCTCTTCCATCATGGTTAAGCTTTTAGAGTGAAGTGTATATGGAAGTTGCAAGAGGCATAAAATAATGATTGTCCGAAAATGAACCAACATAAGCTTTGTATTTAACCATCCATATTAAGTCTTTTCATTATGAGGTTTTTTTGAGATTTGAGCAAATTTTCGAAGACGCTATACTCAACGTGATATAAAAGAATCTGCAAGAGAATGGAGAGTATATGATTCGTTGGCTGTTTGAGCGATATACAAGACACCCAGAAGCCCCAATGTTAATTGCAACGATATTTGTGATTGTATTAACTCTTACGGTATATATTTCAATTTTCTTTCCAATTTGGATTGCACTGATGATTGGTTATCTTTTGCAATATCTGATCGATCATTTGCAACTGCTCTTTCGCTTAAAGCATCGTATAGCCCATGCGATTGCGTTTTTTACCGTTTTAGCCTTGTTTTTTTTCACTGTTGCAGAGCTTGGTCCATTATTTGTGCGGCAAGTAAGGTTGTTTTATCAAGGATTGCCAGGCATGATTGATAAAGTCACTGAAATGCTGGCTAAAGATTTGAATGACCCATTGTTGTCGAGCTCATTTTCAAATGCAATACGA
>VGTX01000054.1 GCA_016874315.1 Gammaproteobacteria bacterium
TTTCTCATTTTCAACATTCTTTTTATCTACTGAAATAGGATTGTCGCCAATACAAGTCCGGATGGTTTTTGCAACACATGCGGCATTATACCTATTGACACCTTTTACTCTGCTTTCGCAGTTGCGCTCAGTGAATCAAAAAACAATTATTCGGAATGCGCTTTTAACGATTGTGCTTATGACTTTGGTATTAAAAAGTTTAGCAACAATTGATGGGCAAATATCACTTTTGGCATTCCTATCTTGCGCATTAGTGTTACCGATTTGTTATGCATTAATCTATGGACCCAGCTTACAGTTAACACTATCAACAATTCCATTAGAGAAATCTGGACTTGCAACCGCTCTACTTGGAATGATGCAATTTTCAACAGCAAGTGCTGTAACATCATTCTTCTTGCACCCCCCTCATGTTGCTCTTTCAGAGTTTACAACACCCATTCAGTTACTTTCATTATTTGCTCTGACGATGGTTGTTTTGCATGCACGCAAATTTAGAGCTGCGCAAATTTCCGAAAATCCTGTTGCATAACCAAAGCACCGATCTGCGATCTGAAAAATACTTCGACTACTGTCACAAATGATATCCAGCCGAAGTATTATTCAGGGTCTTTTGTTTATTATTCATCACTTTTCCTTCGAGACCTCTTGCAAAATTTTTCATAAACGCCGAGGATAATAATCAGTTCTTATTGAATGGATTCCATAAAGATGCGCTCTCGAATCAGTCATATTGTGTACTTTTTGACCTTAATTTTTGCTGTTCATTGTTTTGCGGAGGCTGAGCAGATATCAGAAGAAGCAACATCTATCACAAAAGCAAAGCGGCTTATCGAGCAAAATCAAATTAGCGGTGCTATTCGGATATTAGAAACATACCAAACTGAGCACCCATTAAGCATTGAAATTCCTGCTGTAGAAAAGATGTTGATCTATTGTTATTTTCATAATAATGATTATCCAATGTTACAAGCAGCGAGCGATCGCTTTTTATTCGAACATGTTGATGATAAGCATGCGGATTATATTGCATATTTACGCTTTATTGGGGCAATGCATTTAGCCAATGGGTATCCTTATGAGTGGTTACCGATTGAGCGTGCAAGCCGTGATGTTTCGGCAGTAAAAGATGTTTTTTTAATGGGAAAGAACTTCTTAATCACTTATCCTGCAAGCCAATACGCTTCGGATGTTGCACATCATTTACCGACATTGAAAGATACGATTGCCCGATCTTATTACTTACGAGGCGAAATGCTTATGAGCCGTGGAGAGACGATTGGCGGCATTCGAGCGTTTCAAATGGTCACTTCGCAACTAGGCGATACACAATACGCTCCGCAAGCGCAGGCTTATTGTGATAAGTTTCAAAAGAAATTAACACTCGTCAAAGAATATCGCTTTAACGAGAGCGAAAAATCAAAATAGAGCGGAAAAAAGAAGAGGCCTAGGCTCACAATACCTAGCCTCTCTTTTTTTTAGATTAAGGTCTTGTCATAAACTCAAAAGATAACGGTTTTTCATTCGTTATCGTGTTTTGATTATATTCATTTATTTCGCTGGAGGGCATTGGTATAGACCATCCTAGAAATGGATAATATGTCTGTATCTCATTAATACAATCACTGTATTGCTTTTGAGCGTTCGTATTCTTTGCTTCGGTATTATTAATCACACCATAAATAGATTCAATTAAGTCTAATTGAGAGTCACTACATGTTGGATGAGCATGATTCAGTAAAAGAAAGTTATAGGCATTGAAATGATTAAAATCTTTATGCACTCCTACGATCTGCTTCGCCCATTCGAGCATCAGAGGACCAATATCATCATCCCATAAATGATTATATATTTGATTCAGTACGATTTGCTGAGATTCGAGTTTTACACGTGCTAACTGCGCTTGAATCCATGAAATCCATAAATTAATAGAATAAATTGCTAAACGCAGTCCTTTAAGAGCTTCATTATCTGAGCTAATGCGCGAAAGTGTGGCTACCAAATCGACAAGTAATTCATAAGCGCCTTGCTTAAAGAGATATTCAATATTATTTTTAATCTGATCGTCAGCATTTTCCAAGTTCATCCAATGGTCTTTGAAAACGACAACCAAGGCTCCTAAGATAAAGAACTTTTCAGAATCGATGAAATGGTGATAATCAAGAATGACATCTCCACTCAATTGTCGTGTGAGTAATTGATTTATATGTTCGCGCAGTCCCGGAATAGCTTCGACGGTAAGCAATACTCGGCTTGGATACATGGCGGTTTTACGAGAGAGTTCAAAAAGAAAAGGGACTGGATTATTCCAAATCTTTTCTTTTTTCTCTCTGACTTTTAAGCAATTTTTATACGCACGATCGATATTTTCTTGAAGTCGATCGCCGAGATTTAATTGATATTCTCTTAATAGATTTGAAAGATATTCGTAATGTGCAATAAAATAATCTTCTTGTTTACGAGGCAATTGTAAAAGATAATTGACTAATAGCTCGAAATACTTTGGGCGGAGTTGAAGCTCTTGAGAGCATACTGCAATAAATTTTTTATACAGTGTCGTATGAGTTATGACAAAATCTTGATCTTCAGGATGAATATAAATCTGTTGCATACTCAGATCGTCAGAAGGGTACCATACGATATCTTCCAAATCTTCAAGCAGGTCAGAATACACCACATCAGTTGGCCTAACATTCATAAGCCTGTCAGGCTGTATTTTCTGAATTGGTTGTAAGATGAAGTTATGTTTTTTCAAGCAAAAACATATGAGGTTTAATAATTGTTGTGGATTGCTATATTCTTCTATTGATGGAAAGAACGGTTTAATTAAAAAGTAATTCAATGCCTTGAAATGATTCGACAAATACCAAGTAGCCGCTGCTTTATAAAACAAATCCAATCCATATAATGACTGCAGATCTGGTGATAATTGTTTGTAGTAAGGATTTTCTTCAATATTTTTTTGATAAAAATCGACTCCCTCTGAAGTTGATTGACAATACTGCTGCAAACGTTCATAAAAATTGGGAGATTGAGCTTCTTCGATGAGTGTGCTTTTATCGCGATTCCATTTGATAGTGATATCAAGCTCCCATCGCATGTATTCATAAAGGACTTTTGGATACTGTTTGACAAGAAACTGAGTGCCATATGAAGGATGATTAAGAAACAAATAAAATGATACCAGATCGATATCTAAAAGAAGCGGTAAAGCCTCAGGTCTGACTTTTCCTTGAACATACTCTAAAAAAAAATAATTCATATTTTGTACAATCTCTCTAATTTTTTAAAAATTCAGCTGGAATAATCTCAATGATTTTTTAAATTGAAATCTAACGATTGCATTTCAAAAAACATGGGACTCTAACGAGATAAATCTTATCTTATTGTTATTTAATGGCTTTATTTTATGATAAAGGATATCCAAAATGAAATCAATCCTGGCTAAATTTTATGGTTTTAAAAAACCTTAAAAATTCTGCAAATTGCTTAAAATAAGCATTGACACGGCATATGATAAATGGTTTAATGTGCATATCTCAGTTCGGGGTCATAGCTCAGCTGGGAGAGCGCTAGCATGGCATGCTAGAGGTCGGCGGTTCGATCCCGCCTGGCTCCAGTTCTGAACAAATTAGTCCCCATCGTCTAGAGGCCTAGGACATTGCCCTTTCACGGCAGTAACAGGGGTTCGAATCCCCTTGGGGACGATTACTTTATGGTTGATTACACAACACCAGCAACTGTTATATATAACAGTTTATTTAAAAATAATAAAAACATTGAAGAGCGTGATGCTTTAGCACTCATCGCTCTTTCTCTTCGTTCATTTTATGAACAAGGCTTTGAATCGGGCCGAAACCACGAACGTTATGGAACACGCGAGTATATCGAATGGACAGCAGAGTCTACGCGGACTTCAAAAATCTAATTGACTGGTCAACCAGCACTTACCATCATCTTCCTTGGCGTCATAAAAGAGATTTTTATCGCACTCTCATTTCTGAACTGATGTTACAGCAAACGACAGTGGAAGCAGTTATTCCCAGATTTATAAACTTTCTCGAACGATACCCTTCATGGGATGACCTGAGAAAAATCTCATTTGAAGAGCTCATGCATGAATGGAGAGGGCTTGGCTATTATCAACGTGTTCGGTCATTATTCCAACTCATCTCGCAATACCATACTTTAATCGAGCTAGAATGCGATTTAACGCAATTAAGAAAGCAGCCTGGCATTGGACCATATACGCAAGGCGCACTCCTCTCTATTGGGCTTAATCTTCCATATCCAGCATGGGATGCAAATCTCAAAAGAATCTTTTCTAGATATTGTGAAAATGAAAATGAAGCGACTGATTTATACGAAACATTATTAAACACATTTTCTCCGCGAGCTTTAAATGAAGCCTTAATGGATTTAGGTCGCACATCATGCAAGGCGCGCCTTATGCGCTGTAGTAACTGTCCTCTGCAACACTCCTGTAGGAGTGCACATTTAAGTGATACCACGATCGTAAAACCAATTAAGAAAGAGCGCCCAATTATTCGGTTAATTCGATTTATTGCAAAAAATATGAATGGAGATATTTTGGGGCAAGTGCGTCGGCCTGAGCAATGGCTTTCTGGTTATATCGAGATTCCAACGTTTGTTGCAATTGATAGTCCAACGGAGACTCACCAATATCCTTCAGAACATGCCAACGGACTGACGATTTTACAATTGAAAAATAAAAGTCGATATCTAGGGGAATCTACGCATAGTATTACAAAATATACTTTAAAGAGTTCGATATACCTCGTTGACGATATAGACCTACTATGTGGGATTGATGAATTTTTTGAATTTTATACAGCCGATCGATTATGGTCGAGCCATGCTCTTAAAATCTTTAAGAGCATGGACCTTCATTCGGAGGTCTTAAGCCTTTTGTGAAGCTTCGTAATCAATCAATTCGATATCAAAAATCAAAGTTTTATTTGGACCAATGACTGTTGATGGCGCATGACGACCAAAAGCGAGCTCAGCAGGAATAACAACTTGCCATTTATCACCAGGGGACATCAACTGAAGAACTTCAGTCCATCCTGGAATAACTTGCTCTAAACTAAACTGAACAGGCTCACCACGATTATAGCTTGAATCAAACTCAGTACCGTTAATTAATGTTCCACGGTAGTGAGTGGTTACTAAATCTTTAGGACCAGGGTGTTTTTTCAAGCCACTGGATGCAAGAATTTTGTATTGAATCCCACTTGGCAAAGCAACAACACCTTTTTCTTTACGGTGCACAGCAAGAAACTTATCGCCTTCTTCTTGATTGAATTCGGCTACCATACGAATTTCGCGCTCTCTACGCTGTATAATTTCGTCCATATATGTACTAATCTCCACATGAATTTCTTCCGCACTCATTTTAAGTGGCTGCCCTGAAAGAGAATCATAAATTCCCTGCAAGAAAGCTTCTTTATCTAATGCGATGCTTTCTTTCAAAAGCGGTTTGGTAATTTCAACTCCTATTGCATACGACAAGCGCGGAGAAGGTTGTTGATCTGGAGCAGCTTTCAGTGAGGTGATAGCGAGTCCAATAAACATCATCCGTGCCCATCGAAACGATCCAATCGTCATAGCAACATCCTTATATTGAATAGGAAATATTTCTCACAACTTAACATAGGTTTCTATCAAGAGCAATTCTCTTATTTGAAATCGCGCTTGATACAAGAGCATACAATAAATTGTCAGGGATATATATCTTGTATATCATCCTGGATGCTCAGAACCCTAAGCATCCAAAATTTGACTGTAATTTTGCAAAATGCAAAATGAGCAAATGCTTTACTCAACAGATGGATTCATCTTTCTCAGAACATAAGGCAATATTCCACCATGATTTAAGTACGCAAGTTCCTCAGATGTATCTATCCGTAACTTCATATCAAAACGCACAGACTCACCTGAAGTCCGTATCATTTCGATAGACTGAATCCCGCCGACTGATAAATCCCAATCAATATTAAAAGATTCTTGGCCTGTGATTTGCAAAGACTCAGCCGTTTGTGAATTGATAAATTGTAATGGAACAATACCCATTCCAATCAAGTTCGAACGATGAATACGCTCATAACTTTCTGCAAGAATAGCTTTTACCCCAAGGAGTGCAGGGCCTTTTGCTGCCCAATCACGTGATGAGCCGCTTCCATACTCTTTTCCAGCGACAATCACTAGCGGTGTTTTTTCTTGAGCATATCGTAAACTTGCATCGAAAATCGTACAAACCTCTTGTGTTGGCCAGTGGATTGTCCAACCACCGAGTTTTGGGGCAACGCAAAGGTTTTTCAATCGCGAATTCGCAAAAGTTCCCCGAATCATAATCTCATCATGCCCACGGCGAGAGCCATAGGAGTTAAACAGTTCGGGAGAAACACCATGCTCACGCAAATAGTGCCCTGCAGGAGAATCCATGAGGATTGTTCCAGCGGGAGAAATATGGTCTGTCGTGATGCTGTGACCAAAAACAGCCAGAACGCGTGCATTTTTCAAATCTGATTGAATAGCAGGATCTTTCGGGCAATCTGTTAGATAGGGAGGGCGTTTGAGATATGTAGACTGCTTATCCCACTGATATTGCGTACCTTTATGAGTAACAACAGATTTCCAACGATCGTCGCCTTCAAAAACCTTTTTATATACATCGCTATAGAGCTTTTGTGAAAGCACTTTCTGGACAAGGGCTTCAATTTTTTCTGGACCGGGCCACAAATCTTTTAAATAGATTGGTTTTTGTGTTTTAGAGCTTATTCCTAATGGTTCATTTGCCCAATCAATATCCATCCGCCCTGTCAATGCATAGGCAACAACAAGCGGTGGTGATGCAAGGTAATTTGATGTAATCAATGGATGAATACGACCTTCAAAGTTTCTATTACCTGATAAAACTGAGCAAACGTTGAGGTTATTTGTGGTAATCGCTGAAGCAATATCTGCATCAAGGGGCCCGGAATTTCCAATACATGTGGTACATCCATAACCAACCACGTAGAAGCCAAGTTTTTCGAGGGATTCTAATAGACCCGCTTCTTGCAAATACGTTGTAACAGTTTGACTGCCAGGAGCTAAAGATGTCTTTACCCAAGGAGCGCGCTGCAATCCATGTTCAAGAGCAGCTTCGGCAAGCAACCCAGCCGTAATCAAAACATGAGGATTAGATGTATTTGTACACGACGTAATGGCAGCGAGAACAACTGAACCATCCTCTAAGGTACCTGATTCGCAAGTTGCTGTTTTTTTATTAGACAATTGCTTCCAAGATTCATGCGCGACTTTCAAGGGCATAC
>VGTX01000055.1 GCA_016874315.1 Gammaproteobacteria bacterium
ACGACATCGAAATATCGGTCGCGAGTTTTATCAATATTTTTATGATAGAAATATGCTTTTATTTGAAGGAAAGCTTTAACGTGGGTAATGTTGACTTTGCGAAAGGACATGCAAATACACTCTTTTGGGATATATCATGATTTCTCATAGTATATCCCGAAATGTGTATATTTATCAATATAGTTGGCTATTTCTGGCTTGGTTTTTTTAGGGTGTGATTCGTTTTTAAGTCTGTATTTGAATCACATTGATCTTGAGGTGAAAATAAAATAGGCCGTGCAGGCGTTGTAGTTAAGCAAGGGGGTATTGAGCGTCTTTTCTGAAAGTAATGCTCTGAAAGAAAATCGATATTATTTCTTTCAAGTAGGCTATCAAGAGAATACTTTCTTTCAAAGAATGTGTATAGTTTTCGTGCATAGACTGTGAGAATGATGCTATATGATATATCAAGTAACTCGATTCCGCTGTTCTTAAGGGCTTTCATGAGTTCCTTATCATTTTTAATGAAATGCATTAGGCAGATCTCTTTAAACGATTGACTCCATGGTCGTAAAACACCCTGAGCATGAATCTGTTTCTTGTCGTTCTCATCCATATGCACTGTCAATGATGAAAGCACAAGGCTATTGACTTGCTCAGTGGTTACCGTAGGATGTAAAGATTTCAGGAAATGCTTATTCGAAGCAATCAGTTCATTAAAACACCTTGACTCTTGGTCTGGAATATATTCAAAAAGGTTGATCTTATTATAGCATTGCTGCATAAGTTCCAAGGCTAGTGATTGATTTGCCTGTGCACGCATCGTTGTTGTGTTTTCAATTAAACGGGAAAAAAAGATATCGATTCGTGATTTGATGCGGTTAATGTCTTTTGTAGAATCATTCTGATATGAGAGCATTTTTTTTAAAGCACTCAAGTAAATAATATAAAGTATTGTGATGGAATATCCGGTAATTAATAACGGATTGCCAACTCCAAGCCAAGTTTCATAATCATTATAAGAATGTTCTATACAATCAGGTGTCAGTGCATTGAATGCCTTCGCAAAGGAAAGGGGTGTGATATATGTAGTTCCTGAATTGTCTTGAAGATCGAGTAATTGAGGAAAAATCTCATGAATTATTGAGCGCACTGCATTTATTGATGAGGTGGCTTTAATGGGTTGTTCCAAAAAGCGTGCAAAAAAAGAATTGTCGAGCACTGCGAGCGAATACTCTTTATTTTCTTGAATATAGGACCAGGAGGATAGGTCCATCAATTCGCCTGCCAAAATGTCAGGATTGTTACGAGAACCTCTCAAGAAATGTATAAGAGTGCGCCGATAGGCATTGTCTGGATATTGTTGATGAATTAATTCTAATGAAGTTTGTCCTGATAGGTTTTTTGCACCTTCTAGCATCACTATTGGAGGTTGTTTTTGTGCTCGTAACAGAGTAAAGGCAACTTCGATATAGCCTAATGAAATTGCATGATAAATTGGATGAACGACATTAGGCCTTTCTTTAAAAAATACTTCAGTTGCATATGAGATACACAATCCGACAGCAAATGCATTGTTTTCGAAAAAATTGAACGTACCTTCTTGGAGTTCCTTTTCAATGTGTCGATTGAATAAAGATCCAAATGATTCCGATATAAAAGAATATTGTTCTAAAATAAAGCAAAGCTTTATTGCTAACATATCTTTCCTTTGTGATAGCCATTTTTTTATTATTGGCCAGTAAACTGATATATCATTTGAATCATCTTGCTGCATATAAAAAATCTCTTCTATCAAGCAGCCCAATAATATTTTATTTTCAATCTTTGAGCCGAATAAGTTCATTGGATTTATTAGATCGACGAAATTTGAAAGACAATCTATTTGGTTACATGTTTGATGTTTTTGTAGCAATGGAATGGTTGCTGCCCAAAATGAAGGAGTCTTTTTGCATAGTAGTAAAATCTCTATTTTCTTTTGCTCAAAGTTCTCAGTATTCATGATATCCGTGAGATATTCTTGCAGAAGTGCTGTTGCAAGTTCATAGTGATTGCTGAAGATCGATTGTTCAATAATACATTTTTTATCATCAAAATTTTTTGATGTTTTCGATGTTTTTGCATTTTTTGACTTATGTTCTGTGATAAAAGCTTTGATAATGACGCCATGTAGTTCTGTAATCATAGGCTGAGAAGCTTTGTTAATAAGGGTGAGCAAGAATTTCGAAGGGTCGTCGGCTTTATCTAACAGCATCTGAAAGATTTGAATAAATAAAGCAGAATGTTTTTGTACTGTTATATCGCTCCAAAACTCAATAATTTCATATAACTCCATTGGCTCAAATAGTTCCATAAGAATTTCTGATTGAGCTTGAGTATCGAGAGAGTAGAGCCAAATAATATTTAAAAGAAAGTTTTGCTTTGTTTGCGGTGAAGCGTTACTTATTTTTTCAAAGGTGTTATGCCCTATAATTCGATAATATGGAAGTAGCTCTTTAACTTGAGAGGGTGGTGTTCCATGATGTTCTCTAACTAATTGACATAACTGATTTATATTATGAAGTGAAATTGTAGATTCGGAAAGCATTGTTAAGAAACTTGGTACATTATCATATATATCAAGCATGCTATCTTTTAACAAATATGAATAAAGATGTATATCTATGTCTTTATCTATCAGTTTTTCAAAAAGACTGGTTTCTTTTAGATTGAATCGATCTAAAAGGTTTAATAACGCAATACAAAATTGAGGCTCTTGTTGAGCAAAAATATTTAAATTTTGCAGTGTTATTTTTGACCGATCTAATAATGGATTGATTGAAATCTGAAGTTGCGCTTGATATGTAAGCAAAAATTCTAATAACTCAATAATGACAGTGCGTTCTGAATTGGATAGATAGCTTTGATTGAAAATTTCTTCAATCGATAATGCCCATTTGTTATGCAAAGATGAGAAAGAAACGCCTTTTTCTAAGAAATATTGGAGTAATGTTAAAGCAAACGTATATTGAAGCTCGGATAAGGCATCATTTATCAAAATGAGGCATTCTGCAAGCATCGCTATATCAGGACATTGCTGTATTATATTGTGCCATAACAAGATGGCAATTTTCTCATTACCGTAGAAAAGCGCAAATCCTAGTATATCTAATGGATTAAAGTATTTTGTCCAATCAGAATGTTCATGGGTGTAAAAATCGAGGGTTTTTACAAAAATATCTGTATTTTTTGTTTGAATAGCTCGTCTTAATAACTCAATCCGAGTTGTTGGTGAGTTTCCAATTTTTGCACCATACGCATGAAGTAATGTAATCTTTTCATACAAAATACCTAATGACAGATTGTAATCATTATATGCTAGCAATAAGGCACAATCTCCATTTTTCTCAAAATTCACATGGTCTTTTATTGAGTGTGTATTTAAAATTTGCTCTAATTCTTTTGTCGATCCGTAATTTGCGAGACCCATAAGCGGAGTATATTCAGATGCATCATAACTCTCTGTGTAAAATTCTGTTGCATATTGTAATAAAAAATTTGAGCATTTCATGTGTGCTAATTTTTCTAGCAAGGTCATTTTCTTGAGTGAAGCAGTTTTCGATTTTTCAGTTGATTTATTGAGATCATCACTCGCATGCGTCTCAAAATAATGTTGAATAACTTCTCTGTCGAACAGTTTAATGAAGTCAATCAAGATCTGTTGCCAAGCTTCGAACTCCAATCTGCTTGAAGATACGGTTTCTAAGAGTGGCAAGAAAGAGGGAATTGCTTTTTTCAAAGAATCTTTTGAGTAATTTGTTTTTTCAAAAAAAACAAATAAGGTCGAGAGAAAATCTTTTTTTAAATTAAATGTTAAAAGTGCATTGAGTATTTGAGATATAATAAAATCTATTTTTTGAGGTGGATATTTTAAAGACTGAGTTTTTAAAGAAATTGCCCCAAGCAACATAACGAATTTTTCATGGTCATTATGTTTTAAACAAATGTCTAACACGGATTCATTGTTTACATTTAAAGCAGTAAGATCGTGCAATGAAGTAAGCTTAATAAGAAGAATCACGATATTGTTCATTTCATCGTATAGTCGATAGTAATTAAGTGCAGTATGTAATGGAAGAGTTTCAGATTTTTTTGGGGCTAATATTCGTTGGAAAGCTGTGCGCGACTCAATTTTTTCTATAATCGTAATTGCTCCCATAGCATCGCCATATCTAATCGCATAACAAAGATGCTCGTCTGTTAAAGATGAATGTTGATTAATGAGCACATGTTGTGCACTGAAGTCCTTTGTATTCTGATCTTGAAATAAGTAAGCGTATTTTAAAGCGTCAAGATTGGGAAGATGATTGTCTTCAATCGATATCGTGGAAGTATTAACATAACAAAGATTGTCGACTTGATGATTTCGGATCATGACGTTTGTGATGTAGCGTGCAACACTACGTTGTTGTGTTCTATACGCAAGCATTAAGACAGACTCACCGTTAGAGCAGTTTATAGTCAGAAAATCTGGGCATATTTCAATAAAATATCTTATTAAACGTATCGAACGCTTCTCTAGAATCGCAATCGCAAGAAGACCAGCGGATTCCATTTCTAGATCGGAGTTTTTTACAGGAAATGGTACATAGACAAGCTGTTTTTGTTCTTGATGATCGCACTGATCTATTAATATTTTAATCAATTCGAGTGCTAATGAATCATCTTTCACTGCATATAATATTTGTGCAAGGATCGATCCTAGATATTTGAGATTTTTTTGAGTACTAAATCCACATATAATATCTTTTAATATGAACCATCGATGACTGTATGATTCATATTTGCTAATAATTGCAATAAGTATTGCGCGTTGATCGGATAACTGATATTGAACCCAAAGCGATTCTAAAAGGTTATGCTGCTGAAGCGTGTGAAGGATTTCAAGTATATAATTTGCCGAAATTTGAGATTGTAAACAAAGCGTTTGCAGTGCTGCAGGTGAAATAGTTAAATAATAATCAGGACAAATCTCTTTAATATCAGGAAAAATATACAATAGTTCAGGCAAATATTGTGTGATATACGATACTGTGGACTTGCCTGATGTGTCTGTAATTCTGAGCGCTTCTTCGAGTTTGTTTTGTTGAATAAGGTTTTTTATAATTTTTTCAGATAAATGCAGCTCGGAAGATTCTATTGCCAATATGAATCCATTTTTGCCATGATGATCGATGATGACAAGTAGTGGATCTGCCTCATAATCTAATAAAAGACTAGCAATCGGGGTAAGCTTCTTAGCGATAGCTAATGTTAATGCTGTATGTCTTTGTCCATTATTTGTTAAGTGAATTTTATTCAGCTCTTCTAGAAAGAGTTGAGGTGGTAATACTTTTCTTGTATGTGATAAGAGAATTTTTGTTAATTCAATTTGATCGTGCGCTTGGTCTATAGTTTGCATCAAAAAAGATTGCTGCAAAGGCTGTGTATGAGTATAAAAGTCTTTATTTTCAATGTGATTGTTAAAAATCTCTATAATATCTTTTACTACGGTTGAGTTAAGGCTGAGAGTATTATAAAAACATTCTTTGAGGACTGAAGTAAGGTTTGTTGTATTGGCATATTTGCCAATTTTATATGCAAGTAATGTTGCATGTAATAGGCCTGTAGGTTGAATGCGTTCATGCATGATTTCATCTAATAACAGAGCCTGTAAAGCAGTAGGCGTGTGTAATGCGAGAATCAGTTGGTGCTTGCTGAATATCGTCCAAACAACTCTAAGTTTAGCATCGATGTAGGGTATATATTGCGGGCCAGATATAATATGTGTTGCTGCATATTCAAGTATTCTTTTGCCATCTGCGTCCGTTTGCATAAGATATTGTTCAAGAGCCTTATTCGAATTTTGATAGGTATTAGCAACACGTATGCAAAATGCTTCAAATAACATATTTGAACCAAAGTATGCTGTAGAAAAAAATAATAATCTTTCATCGGTAACAATATGATTCGCATGATTTAACAACCATAAAGCATGCGCTTCACAGAAAGGGGTTGATTTATTTTGATAAGGAGAGCTCAATATCAAAAGATATTCAAAGAGAGTGTAATATGTTTTATTGGCAAAAATGATGCCTGTTGAGTGTGTAAGGCCATATAAGTATGTACTGTTTTCAAGATTTTTTTTCAAAATATCCCAAAGCCTTGCATCGGATGGTAAGTCAATAAGATCGTTTCTCCAAGCAAGTTGTAATCGATTAAAGAAAATTATCAAAGCGTTTTGATAATTATTTTTGGAGAGTTCTTTTATTTTTAGAAGAAATAGGTCGATTGAGGTGTAATCTTTTTCTTTAAGAATGGTCCATAGCACAAAATCAAGAGAGTTTGAGGTTTTGAAAGCGCTCATTTCTTGATGGATTTCTAGTTCATTGAGATGTTTGATCCATATTTTTTTATCATCTGGAGTTAATGTGTTTGAAGTGAGTTCAAAAGGAATATCAAAAAAATCAGTCAATTGAAATAAGATCAGCATGTTTTTATATTCTGAGTGATGAGAATATAGAGTTAGTGCTTGTGCATTAATCAAATTTTCTTTTAAGGCCGGCAAGGCTTCTTGAATTTTGGATTTCTTATTTTTATGAAGAATGATTGTGGATATGAGCTCGCGAGCAAACTGATTTGTACTTGAATGCCAAAGTATTGTGAAAACAGTTTGTGAGCCTGGATTATAGATTCCGTTATAATAACTACATGGTAGATTAAAGAAAGTAAAATCGATTTTTTTAAAAATAACATTTGCAGTGAGAATATTTTGAAAAATCGTCTCAATTCTTTTGAATTCAGGGTGATTTTGAGCCATATTGCTTCGATGCATGCAAATAAAATCAAAAAGAGATACCCCTTCTTCAGTAGCTGGATAGAAAAGTAGATCGCGCAAATCCGTGGTAGCAATATCTCCTAGCACTGTGTTGATGTTAAGAGTTTTTGGGTTCGGTTTTTCATTTAAATTTTTACCAAGACCAGCTTTGATATAGAGTCGACTGACTCGAGCCATGATATCTTTTTTCTCTTTTATATCTCGATCGGAATTTTCGCTTTTACCGCCTTGTAGATGCTTTTTTTGAGGTGAATCATTTTCGGTGCTCTGAGAATCAGATTTTCCAATATGAGAGCTGGAATCTGCGGCAACCTTGAGACTGGAATGATGAGGAAGATTTGTCGTTAATA
>VGTX01000056.1 GCA_016874315.1 Gammaproteobacteria bacterium
TAATCATTTTTGGTCACCAAGCTATTGTGTTGTGTCGGTTGGTGGAGCAAGTTTAGAGGTGGTCAAGAGTTACATTCAGCATCAAAGAACACCGCCTTCTGCAAAACAAATTAATCAATCAATAAAAATATCGGCCAAAAGCCGAGAGCTTGCTTGACCCGCCTCTGAAAGAAGTGGGGTTGCGCAAGCATTTTGCTCATACTTATCCAACCATCGAATATATCCACGAAAAGCAAAGATAAGATATATCATTTTCTTTACTGCTAATAACCATAGTCCCGCACGAATATTCAAAACTAACGTCATTGCATCATGAATAATCCAAACAACCCACTGCTCAAGAAAGCTCAATACCATAAGAGCAAGGCCTGCGCACCCTGTAACCAAATTAAGCGCATCCACCCATGCGTCAGTCGAGCTGCATAGCTCTAAGATCTGAACTGTGCATATAGAAGCCACTATAATTGAGACGAGAAGATACGATCGCTGGAATCTATTCATCACTCTAATAGGAAAGATTGCCCAAAGTTGATACCCATAAAATGCAAAGATAAGATAAATCACATCGAGGAAAACATGCCCATAAAGGCCTATTGGCAAATAAATGGCAATCCCTAATAACGATCCAACGCAAATCCAAAGCCAAGCAAATCGATCGTATTCTGCAGCCCGCCATAAAGCCATCATAGAAATACTAATAGATATCCATGAAAGAATCATTCCAGACATTTAGCTGATACCTTTTGTTTTGGCACAGCTTTTTTTAAGCAAATCTAGCAAAAATTCCCACCGCTCGGATTTGTCACGCTGATCTATAACTGCAATATGCTTTTCGTATAAATCAATTACCAATCGCTCAGCATCCACTCGACTCTTGTAATGCAAGATGGTTTTTTTATCATTTTTTCGATCGCTCTGTCCCATGCGACCAATCACACTCATTGGTAAATCATCTTGTAAATCATCTTGAATTTGAAAAGCCAGCCCCAGATCTAATCCCAAACATGAAAGCCAATCTTGCTCACTGATAGAATTTGTAATCAAAGCAGGCCCAAGACAAGAAAAGCGAAACAATTCGCCGGTTTTGTACCGATACATTTGGCAAAGGCCATCATATGAATTTGGCTCAATAGATAAATCAATCCACTGACCGAGAATAAGACGATCGGCACCTATACAATCCGTAAAAAGCTTTATAATCTGAACTTGTACGTGTGCTGGCCAAAAACTATGCCGGACCAAATGCGCCAAAGCTTCTGTTAAAAGCGCATCGCCAATTAAAATCGCATCGGCTTCATTGAAACGCCTATGGGCAGATAATTTTCCTCGCCGAAAATCATCATTATCCATTGCTGGCAAATCATCATGAACCAATGTATATGTATGAAGCAATTCAATAGCGACGGCCAATGGATCGAGTGCAACAAGTGGAATATTTAGGGCATGCCCAATACTATAACAAAAAAGAGCCCGAATATTTTTCCCTTCATTTTTTAAGGGATAAATGACTCGATCAAGCCATGCTTGTGGACTATCTTTTAACTTTTGATGAATATACTGTAAACACAGGCCACGAACTCTTTCTTTCCAAGATTCGATTTGCTTAATTCTGCACAGTGTCTTCGTCATATCGATCGTGTAGTTGCTTCATATGTTGCTCAGCCGCTTTCAAATAATTTCGGCATTGCTGCAGAAGGGCAAGACCCTCTTCATACTGTACAAGAGCCTTTCTAAATGGAAGGTCACCTTTTTCAAGCTGCGCATGAATCTCTTCAAGCTTGGCTAACATTGCTTCAATATCTAACTCAGTATTGAGGGTATCCATCTTAAAAATACAGAAAAAACAACTCTAATTACAATATCACACTGATACCCAAAGCACCACTGCATGTTTATTTTAAGGGCATACAATGAGTAATGATAGAACCCCAAAAAGCATTCCAAAAAAAGCACCCCAAATCACAAGCCATTGAAGATTTTCATCGAGTATCTTCCAGATTAAATCTTTAACATCTGCCGGTGAAAGAGTTGCAATCTGTTTTGCAAGATAATGATCCCAATACGCGCGATCCATGCCTTCAAGTACGATATTTTCTAGCTGTAGATCTTTTAATAGCTGAGTAAATTGCTCCATACTCATAAGCTGCACTAGCATCCCAATCGAACTTGCAGCAAGCCTTGGGTGCAGCTTTTTCGCTAATACCTGATAATCCCAGTTAATATGCTCCTTTGTAACGGGCTTTGAAAATAAGTGTTCAATTAAAGTCTCTTTGAGATTGGATTGAAAATGTGGAAAATTTTGCTCAATCATTCCGGATTTCCAAATACCTGGAACTTTCTCAAAAATCATCCACAACGCTAAAGTATTTGTTACAGAGCCGGATAGTCCATAGAGCCCAATCGTTACCAAAATCTGGGAAATAAAGGTGCTATGCCCGAGTACACGTGTGATGACACCTAAACATACGGCACTCAGTAACATCACATTACAAAAAGAAGCAAGCCCTAAAAGCTTTCGCAAACTATATCGTTTTCCCATCTGTTCCGATTTCATATTCATTAAGCTCCACTCATACTTTCTCAAACTGACTCAACCAGACTCGTTAAAGAATGTCAGCCGGATCGAATCAGTTACATAACTTTTATTAAAATATACGATTATCGTATTGATATCAATACTAATTATATAAGTTTAAGTGCAAGTAACCCGCGAGTAACAAGATGCAATCCATTAAATGTAAACATGTACATAATCGCATTAGCAAAGACAGGAGCAGCAATCAGATTTGGAGCACCTAAAGCCGATCCAAGTACAGAGCAAATAATCAAGGTCATAAACACCATAGCGGATTTCATAGACCACAATAATGTATCGTGATACTGTCTATCTGTTGCAGAAAGCTTGATGTTTTTAACTTTTTCTTGTGATTCTGCAAATTGCTCACCTAATTTGGGCCCAAGCATTTGCTTAGCAAGCCCATTCCATATCTGGGACTTAAAAAACACTGGAGCAACAAGTAAAACTTGTAGCAATACATTCGAGCGATAGAATAAAACAATTGCAGGATGATTTATTAAATATGCTGCAACTCCACAAGTAATCATGATTTGAACAGGTAAAAAGCGACTTTTCATAGAAACCTCTTTTAAATTTGCAATTAAAACAATAACAAATCGTGAATGAGAAGAATATACACGATCATGTTGAGCATAATCTATGAGTGCGATCTTTGTATTTTTAAAAAGAATAACTGGAGTAGACAGAATGCATCAATATGCTCATCTTTCAGTTTATTTAAGAATATCTTTCCAGCAATCAGTGCGCGAGTATTGAAAAATACTGAAATCTCTTGGATAATTCTAGCTCATTGTCAAATATAAAAAATGTTGAGGAATTTTTAGATGGATCAGTATAAAAAACGACATAACGCACGTTGCGTTGCAGCACAGTGCCTCTATAGCACCATTATTAATCCTCAAGATTCCTGGAAACATGCCCTCGATGCTTTACAAGAGATCGAAAATAATAATATCCCATTGTCGTTTGACCGACCATTTACTGAATATCTTATTGAAACCTGCCTTGAAAACGCAGACCAGTACGAAGAAGCACTTTCTCCTCATCTTAAGCATGGAATTCGCTCATTGCATCCTATCGACCGCGCGATTGTCTGGATTGCTTGCTGCGAACTCAATCAAAAACCTCTCCTCACAACAAGAGCAATCATTCTTAATGAATGCTTGACTCTCATTCGCGAGCTTAGCGAAGAACAAAGCGTTAAATTTCTCAACGCTCTGCTCGATCGCTACGCCAATGATTTAGGACTAACACAATAAATTTCTCATTTACTGTGTTAGCTAGAACGGAGAGTTTTACTCTCCGTCTCTTAATTTTGTATATCTCTTTTTCTTATCATCATTACTGCTAATTTGGTGGTATTCAGCATACTCTGAGAAGTTACCTTCAAACCACTCAACGCGCCCTTCACCATCAAAACATAAAACGTGCGTTGCAATTCGGTCAAGGAACCAGCGATCGTGAGAAATCACCAGAGCAACACCCGGGAATTGCACAAGTGCATGCTCTAATGCACGCAAAGTTTCAACATCTAGGTCATTAGTTGGCTCATCAAGCAGCAATACGTTACCGCCTGAGCGTAACAACTTCGCAAGGTGCACGCGATTTCTCTCTCCACCTGATAAAGATCCAATGCGTTTTTGTTGGTCCGATCCAGAGAAGTTAAACCGCCATACATAAGCTCGAGATGGCGTTACGTAACTGCCAACAGTGATAAAATCAAGGCCATCTGAGATTTCTTCCCAAACAGTTTTGCTATCATCTAAATGGTCACGAGCCTGGTCAACATAAGCCAATTTCACAGTCTGACCAACATGAACAACACCAGCAGAAGGCTGAATTTTGCCAGCGATCATTTTAAACAATGTAGACTTCCCAGCTCCATTTGGACCAATAATTCCCACAATGGCTCCAGGTGGTACTGTAAACGATAAATCAGTCATGAGATTCTTACCATCAGAATAATGATAAGAGACGTTTTCTAAACGAATAACGTCTTGCCCCAATCTTGGCCCTGGCGGAATGTATAAACTTTGGGTCTCAGCGCGCTGCTGAAACTCTCTTGAGCATAATTCCTCAAACTGCGCCAATCGAGACTTGCTCTTCTTTTGACGAGCCTTAGAACCGCTACGCACCCACTCAAGCTCTTCTTCAACAAGTTTTTGATGGGAAATTTCTTTCGCCTTTTCTTGCTTCAATCGCTCTGCACGAAGCTCCAAGAAATGGCTATAGTTCCCTTGATATGGATAGCCATGACCACGATCGAGCTCTAGAATCCACCCTGCAACATTATCAAGGAAATACCGATCGTGCGTTACAGCAATTACAGTACCCTGGAAATCACGAAGGAACTGCTCTAGCCATGAAACAGATAGCGCATCTAAGTGGTTAGTTGGCTCATCAAGTAATAAAACATCTGGACGCGACAATAATACAGTTGCAAGAGCAACGCGACGCTTTTCACCCCCAGATAACGGCCCAACTAATGCATCTTGAGGCGGTAAATGTAATGCAAAAGATGCACGCTCAATATGTCGATCGAGATTCCACAAGTCCAAGTGTTCTATTTTTTCAGTCACAAAGCTATAGCGATCCATAATTTTTGCAAGCAAATCATCATCTGTTACAGTGCCCAATTGCTCAAGAAGAGCATCATTCTCTCTAAGAAACGCAATTTGCTCACTTAATCCATCTTCGATATTCTCGCGTACAGTTTTATTCGGATCGAGAACTGGTTCTTGAGGAAGATAGCAGATTTTCAAATGCCCTTCATACGTCATTTCACCATTAAATTCCTTATCAACCCCAGCAATAATTTTCAGCAAGGTCGATTTCCCAGAACCGTTAATACCTAAAACACCGATTTTTGCTCCGTAGAAAAAAGATAAATAAATATCCTTTAGAATTTCCTTTTGAGGTGGAACAATTTTTGTCACCCCAGTCATAGAAAAGATTGTTTTTTCTGCCATAACTCTTGGCCCATAATCAAAGATAGTTTACTCTATCATAAGCACACGACAGACTGTAGTAGATCAAGGAGTGAACAATGTCAAACTTATCACAAAGTCCTATTTGGGCATGGCTCAAAGCTGAGCAAAATCGACAAAATGACCATTTAGAATTAATTGCTTCTGAAAACTACGTTCATGAAGATATTTTAAAACTTCAAGGCTCAATTCTCACAAACAAATACGCTGAGGGCTATCCTGGTAAGCGTTATTATGGTGGCTGTCAGTATGTAGATTGCATTGAAACATACGCGATTGAACAGCTCTGTCAAATATTTAACGTCAGTTATGCAAATGTACAACCTCACTCCGGCTCTTCCGCAAACCTTGCCGCACTACACGCCCTTATCAAGCCGGGCGATAAAATCATGGGACTTAGCCTCCTCGAAGGCGGCCACTTAACCCACGGAAGTCCAGTGAACTTTTCCGGTCTATGGTATACCGCTGGCTCATACCATTTATCAAGCGAAGGTCTACTCGACTACGACTTGATTATGGAGCAAGCGATGCAATTTCAACCCAAAGTTTTAATTGCAGGGTATTCTGCATACTCGCGGACAATTGATTGGGTCGCATTTCGCAAAATTGCCGATCAGGTTGGAGCTTATCTGCTCGCCGATATATCACATATCAGCGGCCTGATTGCGACAGGCCTTCACCCCTCTCCGGCAGGGTACGCAGATGTGATTACAAGCACCACTCATAAAACACTGCGCGGGCCTAGGGGTGGAGTAATTATGACAAATCGTGAAGATTTAAGTAAAAAAATCAACTCAGCAATCTTCCCTGGGACTCAAGGCGGTCCGCTCTTGCATGTTATTGCAGCAAAAGCTCGCTGCTTTGAACTCTGCCAGGAATCGACATTCTTTACATATCAAAAACAAATCTTGCTAAACGCTCAAGCTCTTTCAGAGCGACTCCAGCATCATGGACTGAAAATCATTAGCGGAGGCACAGATAACCATTTATTACTCATCTCATTAGCCGATTTTGAATTTACAGGATTAGACCTGCAACGGGCCCTTGAACGTGCAAATATCACAACAAACCGCAATACCATTCCTGGAGAAAAACGCTCTCCTCAGCTCACTTCAGGTCTGCGTATTGGTTCACCAGCACTAACAACCCGCGGATTCAAAGAAAAAGAAATGGTTATGATTGCGGATTGGATTGCTGATGCGATCAAAAACAACTGTGACCCGATGGTTATTGCAGACATTGGGGTAAAAGTTGCTCAACTATGTCATGAAATTCCACTCACAAGGCCTTGGTTTGTATGAAATGCCCATTTTGTGACGCGCAAGATACGCGCGTCCTAGACTCTCGATTAAGCCCCGACCACGAGCAAGTGCGTCGGAGGCGTTCTTGTATCTCCTGCGGTGAGCGTTTTAATACGGCTGAAACAATTATTGTTCAGTGGCCGCGAATTATTAAAAAAGATGGACGTCGAGAGCCATTTTTTGAGCACAAATTACGGGCAGGAATTCTAAGAGCCTTTGAAAAGCGCCCCGTCACAACAGAAGAAATTGAAGCCTTAATCTCTTCATTAAAAAAACGACTAGTCAGCC
>VGTX01000057.1 GCA_016874315.1 Gammaproteobacteria bacterium
GGGGCACTCAACAAATTCAAGCAACTGGAATTAGCAGTTATATTCATGACGCCCTTTCGCGAGGCAATTTTGACCATGCAACGCTTGGCATTATGGTGATGACATTCTATGTTGTATTAATTAATCGCTGCTTATGGAATCCTTTATTCCAGAAAGTCAGCTCCTATTATCAATAATCAATAAGGGCCATGTTCTATGCCACATCCCCTCGTACACGCTCATCAAATTAGACAATCCTTCCATCGCCCCGGGGGACAGCAACTTGTTGTATTAGATAGTCTGGATTTAAAAATATATTCTGGAGAAATTGTTGCGCTCCTTGGAAAATCCGGCTCAGGAAAATCAACGCTTTTACGAATTATTGCCGGCCTTGTACGCCCCACAGAGGGCCAAGTGCTTTTTATGGACCAGCCTGTGACTAAGCCTATGCCAGGCATTTCAATGGTTTTCCAATCTTTTGCTTTAATGCCATGGCTCACCGTGCTGCAAAATGTCGAGCTTGGCCTGGAGTCTATGGGATTAGATTATAAAACACGAAGAGAGCGCGCATTACAAGCGATTGATATGATTGGTCTCGATGGATTTGAATCTGCTTATCCAAAAGAACTTTCTGGGGGTATGCGTCAACGTGTTGGCTTTGCACGGGCCCTTGTGGTACAACCAACACTTTTATTAATGGATGAGCCATTTTCCGCACTTGATGTTTTAACAGCAGAGGCACTCCGTAAGGATTTAATGACGATTTGGATGTCCCGTGATAAAAGCATTCCTCAAGCAATTTTATTTGTTACTCACAACATTGAAGAAGCCGCTGAAATTGCTGACCGAATCCTGATTTTCGGCTCAGACCCAGGATATATCAAAGCTGAACTTCCTGTTCGTGATCCCTTTCCAAGATTGAGTGAGTCTTATATCAAAGAAATTGTCGATGATGTTTACTTTCTTATGACAACTCCATTGCCTCACAATAAAATTCACCTTCTACAAGAAGTCGATTTCAATAAAATTGAACTCTCTTATCGACTCCCAGAAGCAGAGCCCAATGAACTCCATGCACTGGTCAATGCGATTTACCAGAAGAGCCCAGATAAGGCGATTGACCTTCCGATTTTAGCAGATTTAGTGTCAATTAATATTGATGAGTTCTACTCCCTAACAGAAGCGATTCAGATTTTACACCTTGCGAAAATCTCCAAAGGAGATATTACGCTTACGGAGGTTGGGAAGCTTTTTGCGCAATCAAAACTTCAAGAAGCGAAAAAAATCTTTAGAGAGTTAATTACAAAATGGGTCCCGATTATCAACCATATTTGTGATGCACTTTCGCAGCATGAAAAAAATCGCATTAAAGAAGAAGATATTATGAAAATATTAGAAGAATCTTTAAGCGAACAAGAAGCAGAGCGGGTCTTCAAAGTCTTGATTTCATGGGGTCGTTATGCGGAGCTCTTCGCTTATGATTATGAGTCCGGATACATCAGCTTAGAAAATCCTCAGTAACAATTCCTATAAAATGACGGGCCTTATTTATAAAAATAAGGCTCAACATGAGGAATAACAGTTTGTATACGAGGACATTCTAAGATAATTGCTCTTTTCACCGCATGTCCAATACGATGCCCAATATCAACAGATATTTCCGGATTAACCTGTACGTGCAGCTCCACATGATAATGCATTCCAGATTTTCTGATATAACATTTCTCTATCCCCAGCACACCTTCACAATGAATCGCAGACTCTCTAATTTGCTGTTCAAGTTCAGGATAAGTATTGCCATCAACAAGTTCATACCAAACCGGCTGGATTAAGTGATATGCATTGTAAAAAATCACTCCCGCTGCAAAAAGTGCAGCCCACTCATCCGCTTGCTCAAAACCAGGACCGAGAAAAATAGCGCAACTCACCCCTACAAGGGCAGCTAACGATGTCACAGCATCACTTCGATGGTGCCATGCTTCAATACTGAGAGCAACACTATGTGTTTTTTCTGCAGAATATAAAACGAATCTAAAACACAACTCTTTCCAAATCAAAATACCGCACAAGATATACACAGTGAGTATATCCGGCGATTGATGAGGTGTTTGAAGATTTTGCAAGCTACTGATACAAATCGAAAGGCCACATATAAAAAGGAAAATCACAGATAGAGCGCTTGAGAAAGACTCGAGTTTACCATATCCATATGGATATTTTTTATCAGGCTTTTTACACGCAAAATGCATTGCAATCAACAAAACAAGAGAAGAAAAAACGTCAGTTGTGGACTCTAGTCCATCCGCAATGAGAGCATGTGAATGCCCATAATAGCCTCCAGCAATCTTAATAATGGCTAGAACAGCATTTGTTAGCATACTCCAACGAATGGTTTTTATAGCGAGATTCATATTATTAACAACACAAATGATACGTTAAAGAATCTATCATTATAAACCGATAGATTCATGACTCACAAATCATTAGGCCCACCCCGAGACCTCGGAGATGAGCCTCGAGCCTCTCGTCGATTTTGTCGAGCAGACCCATCTGATAAAGACAGAGTTGCGTTTACCCCAACCCCTGGGCTGACAGCCTCACCAGGCTCTACCTGCGGTTGTGAATGATTCGTTGGTTGTGCCATCAAACGAAGTTCGGGCTCCATAGCTGCCGTCGCTCCACTCTCATCAGAAGGATGTATTTGAGGATGCCTGCGTATTCGAGGGATAGCAGCTGAAAAAACACCCTGAACCAACGACCCTACTCTCGCAAATATAGAGCCTCTTACCTCAGTCACAGCCTCACGATAAGCTGCAATCGTTCGCGCGGAAACGATGCCATTAATGACATCTTCCGCCACTCCTCGCTCACTTAAATCTGTCATTAATACACGCTCCGCTCGCTCCAGCACCTCAAAACTTCTCTGCCTTAATTGAGCAAGCTCCTCTCTGTTCAAATCTGTTGGCGTTTGCAAAAGGAATTTATAATACTCTGAGCGCGCTATTTTAACAGCCCCAATCGCCTCTGCGAGGCTTGGATTTGCAGCAGCCAAATCATGCAAGGCATGCTCTGCTAATATCGATTTTTCAGAGTCAACATGAATATTCCTGGGAATTTCTTCAAAGTCTCCAGTCGTAATATTTTTCTGCCATCCAATCATCCGAGGTATCGGCATGACATACCCTAGTCTTTGGAGCTCATTAAATTTCTCTAAAAGATGCTCTTTAGGTACAACAGCCATATGCACATGCTCAAGGATTTTTTCTGGAGCTTGCGGATCCATTTCATCGACTTTCGCATCAGTATAAAAAAATGTTGTTGTACATAACGGTTCACAATCCATAGTTCGAAAAGCTTCAGCACCATGCTGCACCCCCTGATTATCTCGCGTTGCGGCCTTCATTGAGGTTGTCATAACAGCACTGAGCTCGGAAAGCACCCCGAGATTATAGTCCGTCTCTGAGACATACGTTTCCAAAAAGCGCTCCTGTTCTGGAGTCATACCAGACGCATCATCTCGCACGCCGGGACGAAGAGCCGCATTGTATGTTGCTTCAGGATTATTATGAAGACCCTCTCTATCAAGTACCTCTTGATTTTTTGAGCCGTAGGTAAAGATATCCTCATCTGCAACCACTCCAGATGCTGTTCCAATATGGAAATACTGGTTTAAGACAGTAAGAGCCTGAGCTGAATACTGCTGATATTCTGCATCAGACATATGACCTGTATCTAATGCTGGTAAATCTCGTAAAGCTTGCTGAGCTTCCTCCGCATCCACCCCATCTTTCATTTTAAGATTCGTGACATAAACAATGACTTCAATAGGCCTAGGCTCATAGCCATTCATCATCTCTGGTGTGATTTCCTCAGGTTCTCGTCTTTCGGGAGGAGATGGAAATGCGTAATATCTTGAATCACCATTCTTTCTATATGCGGAAATGATATCATTCCCAAATCTTAGATGCTCTGCATTGTTTGCAATATTTTGAAAAACAACAACCTCATCATAACCATTAAGCTCAAGATTTTTCTTAATTTGAATGCTTTGAGCCGGAGTGACTTCAATTCCCGGACCTGCCACCTGCTCTGCAAGATTTGTTAAGGATTGCACCCCCTTCGCCACAGCCTCATTAGCTTTATGTTGAAAAAGACCTGCCTTTTCAAAATCTCTATCCGAACCAATCTTACTGATATATTGGTTATAAGGGATTTGCCCCTTCATCACAGGCACACTAATACCATTAACGTCGACAGAGCCTTTAATATTGCTCGATTTTGGTTTTGTTGAAATATCTTTCCCTACAGCCCCTCGATAAAATAAAGGCAAGCTTGCAGAATTCACCTCCCGAACTGATATCATCATATCATTACTGGCAGATATAGAGGCCATCTCAAGCACGTTTTTTATTGGCATACCCGATGAATGCTCAATGAGATTAATAGCAGCATAAAGGCGGATTTTTTCTAATCTTAGTAAAGCCTTTTCAGTCAGTCCTGGAGCTTCTTGCTCACTTAATTGCGCGTAGAGTGCATCATATCGCTCCATAACTTCACGGTATTCAGCTAAAGCCTGTTCATTTGATGTATTTCCTTCCAATGTTGAAGCAAGAGACAAAACCAATGCATTATCAGAATTAAAAAGCACCTCACCAGAACCAGAGTTAAAACCAAATGGCTGATATACGAGAGGTGACGCAGGAGTTGCACAATTTGCAATATATTTTCGCGACACATCTTCCTCAAGGCGAATTACCCCCTCCGGTAAACCTTGAGTATCTAAGAACGGGTTGACGGATGCCTCTGGAAGATCGTTACTTTGAGAACTTGAACTATGAAATGCCATATAAAACGCAACTTTATAAAAACTCTTCCCGTTACATAGGTTATTTTTTATAAAATTTTCATCATTACAGAATATTTAAAGCCAAATAGGATATTCATTAAGTATATCCTATTTCTTTAATGCCTTGCGGCTTTCATGCTACTTACAAAAAGACTGCTACAAAAGATTTCATTTTTAACGAGATATTTTCTTCTTTTGGCGCGGAGAATCCTCATGACTAAAAAAATCTTCAACACCGAGATTTTGATTACCTTTATCATTTACTCACTGAGAGACACCAGGTTATCGTTCTCGATCTTTAATGATGGGATATTTTTATCCTTCTTCCTCCATTATTGTATATCCTTACTAAGAATTAACTCAGGGTATTCTTTGTCAGTATCCTCTGAGTTAACATAAACAACGTTAGCAGTGCTGCGAGTTAGATTTTTTCTCCAGGTTTTAAGTCAGTTGTGTTTTTTGCCGGATTGATTAATGAAGAGGGATTTATTGGACTGCAAGGAACATTAGAGTGATTCTCTGCCAGCTGGGTATCGCAAAGAACCCGATCCAATGGTGCTCCGCTGCCCCGAAAAAGATTCAATGATGCGCCATTCTTCTCTTCCATTTTTGAGGAAATAAATGCTTTTCCTACTGCAAAAACAGCTCCTGCACCGAGTAGAAGACCAGCAGAAATCACGGCCGCACCCGCAAGAATGGGCATCAAGCCTAATCCAATGCCAAGCCCTACCGTTAACCCTGCACATATGACAGCGGATGAAAGAATTGATAACAATTCAGAGCCAAAAGATGTTTGATTTGCATCTGCATTAGTAAATTTATATATCGTCCTTCTTATAGCAGGATACATGGCTACTGTTAGACCGATAGAGGCTCCAAGCAACATAACACCAGGTGCAAGTGGAGCCCCCGGACTAAACATCACAAGAAGACCAAGCCCCAATCCAGTCACAGCGATAGCTATACCAGTTTGTGCATAATTGATATTAAAAGAGGAGGTATCATCTTTATTCTGAGAATTTTCTTTTTTTATATCGCTTAACTTGATAGGATCTGCCGCTATATTTGCCGCCATTATTATAGGAGCTGTCTCTATATTTGTCGCCTTTATTATACGACCTGCATTTCTAACAAGATACTCTAATGATTGCTCACCAATATCCCCCCCTAATGTGATAAGACTATCTTTTTGAGGGGCTTTATTAGATACCTTACCGTCGTCTTCTGTTATCTTGTAATTTTCAAAAACCCTCTGACCAAACAACATTAAATCACTATGTTGTTTAAAATTCTCATATAGATACCCTTGTAAGACTTTCTGCATTTCGACAGGAAGACGAAGCGCACTTTTCTGCAATAAATAATACAGTGCACAATCTGTGGAATTCTCTAAATTTAATTTATTAAGTACCTCTGCAAGATGCGTTGCAACATACTCTCTAACTTTAGGGTATTCATCAAAAACCTCAGGACTCTTCCATGCGATCTCAACAAGATACAATATTCCTTGAATAGGGTGCTCGGGTTGGGCGCTACCTGTTATAACATTGTGATTCAGAAGATACGGTACATACTGGTATTTAACAGCTGCTTCTAATTTTTCTATACCCTTTACTGAGCCCTTAATAGTAGTGTACGTTTCTGGATTATTTAAATGCTTTACTGATTTTATGAAATTATTTTGTAATGCCTCATCGACTATTTCTTTTCCTTCATGTTCTAATACCCACAACGGATTCTTGGATAAGATAGAAATATGTCCCGGAAGATACTCTCCAGAATTCAGCAATATCGCCCTATCTGCATTATTTATAGACAAAAAAAGGGGAGTTTTTATAATTCTTATTTTCTCGTTAGCATATTCCTTACTCCCCACAACCCCACCCCAATTGAACCTTAACTGATTAATATTAGTATAAAAAAAGAATTCCTATTGGTAAGTTAAGGCGGATGTCTCCATATGTTTTGTTATAATTTTGAGGAATATACATGTGAATAAGAGTCGCTATGAGTTTTATTTGAATAAATTAATGGTAATGGATCACCAGTCAACATCCGGCACTCTACTTGATTGTGATTACTTTCCTCTCCAAAAGGTTTTCCTCTCAATACATTAACAGCAGCAGAACAGCTATGTTTTTGAGCCCATTCAACTGCATCAGGCTTTCTCAAAAGCATAGTTCTTGCAATATCTCCAATAAAAAGTTGCGGCACAATATAATGATATTGTTGATGTTCGACAGCAAAACATATGCTTTTCATTAAGCGATATAGATTCATTTTCTT
>VGTX01000058.1 GCA_016874315.1 Gammaproteobacteria bacterium
GATATCATGCTCTATACTATTTATGGAACAACAACTTTAACTGATGGACAATATACTGGTACCGATACAAGCGTTGATTGGCAGCGTTTGTACACACTGATTACACGGTATTGTCGACTCGTTGGAGTGATTTCCTTTTTCCGAGGACTCATGCTGCTTTCCAAATCCGCTGATTCTAATGGACAGCCTGGAGTCGGAACACGCGGAATGATTCACATTATCGCTGGCGTCATGATTTATAATGTATGGGGTACAGTGGCCGCAATTCAGTATACGTTTGGTATCTCAAAAGTGTCTTAAGTGAGGAGTCATATGGAACGCTTGAATCTGTCACTTCATATAAAAGCTGGTAATTGGAGAAAATATCATCAACGTATTGAGTCCGCTAACTATCAAAAAATTCATGAAATGATTGGCACAGAATGTGAATATCGATGCATCTATTGCGGATATCAGTCTAAAAAAAATCAACTCGTTAATAAAAATTTTGATTACCAAGACAATACAAGAAAAAATATTGCTCTTGCATGTAGCCTTTGTTTGCCAATCGTTCTATTCGACGGCTTTGGCCAAGACCGCTCATTTAATGGCACTGTCATTGTTATGCCAGAATTGCGACAAGTCGAGCTCAATCATTTCGTTCGAGGCCTCATTGCAAGTGCAGAGAAAAACCCTCATTATCAGTCCCGACTCAATGAAATGTACCTTTCATTCGCAGAACGTAAAGACTATGTCGAAAAAATCTTTGGAAAAAATAGCTATGACCCTAAGTACTTTGCGCAGGGGCTCATGGATACATTTATCGATGAAAAAAAGCTACAACACCCAATACTTAAATATATTCGCATACTGCCTGACCGTGCTGCTTTGAAAAATGAAGTTCCAGATTTTGTGGAGGCTTATTTGCATGTTAACGTATAAAACAGAATATGAGCGTACTTCGTATGTCTTTGAAGATCTATATCATGATGATTTTGTCGACCATCCATTATCATTGGAGACAGGTCCAATCGATTTGAATTTGACTTTGCCTGAGTTGATAGAATCATTAGAAAATACAAAAGCATTATGATGCATTCTGTTATCACAGGATGCCCCAAAATTGCTTTTATGTATAGAGAAACTACTCTTGATTGAGAGAGCTGTAGAGATTTTGCAGTTTTATCATGTGACAGAGAACTCTGGGTATTGCCCAGAAATGCATTGTTTTATAACTAGGAGGTTTTATAAATGACTATGTTTTCAAGGATGTTCGCTCTCGGACTTGCTCTGGTTGCACCAATTGCATCAGCAGCAGATACTTCATCAGGTATTGGAGCAATGGCTAGTCAGTTGCAATCGCAATTCGCTGCTATTACTACAATGATCACAGGGGGAGCTTACCTTGCAGGTATTGCAATTTTCTTATCCGGTTTGTTTAAAATGAAAGCTTGGAAAGATAACCCACAATCCAACCCACTATCCACTGCTGTAACCTTTATGGTTACTGGAATCTTGCTTGTTTATTTACCAAACTTCTTGGGAACAGCTGGTGCATCTCTTTTTGCTTCCGGCTCAACCGCAGGGATTGGTGGATCGACCAGCCTCGGCTAAGAAATTTCAAATATACCTCACAGTATATATCCGAATTTCGTTGCAAAAGCTTGGTGATGCAATCGTGTCACCAAGCTTTTCTTTATTAACCTGCGATCGAAATATTATACTCATTCGTGCAAGATGATAATCACTGTTATACTGAGTAATATGTTGACTTATTTATGCGAATTTCTATGCACTATTCTCCGTATAAATCGTTAATGATTGGTATTGGATTACTTGCCCCAGTATCCTTTCTTTATGCTGGCTCCGAGCTGACTCTTGGAGACCTTGCTGTTAATTTCACAACACAGCTTCCGCCATTTCAATATTTGATTACTGGGTTTTCATATATTTTAGGTATTGCTTTTGTTATGAGCGGTGCTCTTAAAATTAAACAGCATAAAGAAAATCCAACACAGTCGCCTCTTTCTGCAGCAGCTGTTTTTATTGCAGCAGGAGCTCTCCTCGTTTACTTGCCAACAACTGTGCAATATCTTGCAGTAAGTTTTTTTGGATCTTATTCTGAAGAAACCGGGATGGCATTGTATTCAAGTGCTACACTCATGGATGGCACATCTATTACACAACAGCCTCCATCATAATATCAAGGAGAGTTCTTTATGGCAGTAGCTACAGGAATTTTTGGAGCCGTAGATTCCTTTCTCGGTTGGTTGAATCAGTCGCTTGGACAATCTGTTAAAGCTTATTGTGATTTGGAAACGGCTGAGTCTCGTTATGCGCTCGTTGGAACAGACGGCTCTCTTGTCTCTGTAATTAGAATTCATGGCTCAACCAAACTTGTTGGTCCACAAGAATATCGTAAAATTATTGACCATGCTCATGGCGCATTAAAATCTGGTCTATCTCAGCCAGGGTACTGTATTCAAGTCTATTTCGAATACGATGAAGAGCGCTCTAAAGAACAAATCGCAAATATCTTGCAACCTTCAAGAAATACTGCTCAGCGATTAGAGTTGGAGCTTGATGATTTATTCGAAGAGCGTCAACAAATCTTTCAAGAATGTTGCCATTTTGAACAATGCTATATTGTCATCTGGACATTGCCGGAAGTTCTCAGCTCAGCTCAAATGAAAATAGAGCACGAAGAAAAGTCCAATGGTATTAAGAAAAATAAAATTCCACCACTCAATTACTCGCAAAATATTATCGCGTGTATTCCCAAACTCCGAGAGGCTCATCATTCCTTCTCTAACATTGTGATGAATGAACTCACTATCGCTGGTCTACACTCTGAACTCCTCGATGTGTATGAATCTCTCAATCGTATTCGCGCTTCTATTGATGCGCCTGCGACAACATACGAATGGCAAGCCAGCCTTCCTGGTGACCCATTTAGTATGCGCATGAAGTCTGAAAATGATATCTCAAGTATTTTCTATCCACCCCTCTCACAACAGCTCTTTCCTCGAGATGCCGAGCTTATTGATTTGCGAACGGTCCGTGTTGGAGACTTGATATACGCAACTTCAACAATCGATATTTTTCCAAAAGAACTCAAGCCGTTCCAAGAGCTTTTTGCACGATTACAAGCCACCAAAATTCCATGGCGAATTTCTTATCAACTCAAAAGTGGGGGTATTCGCGCTCTTGGCATGAAGCCCTCCATCGCAGGACTCTTATCATTCGCAAGTGCCTATAATTCACTCATCAGTGATGCCACAAAACTTCTGCAAAAAATTGAAGTATCTTCTGATGAAGCCGTCATTCAACTTCGAATCGGTCTCACAACATGGGCTCCATGTGACCAGCAAAGTCTGTTGCGTGGCCGCATGGCGGAAATGATCAAGGCTGTTCAAGCTTGGGGGTACTGCGAAATATCAGAATTCTCCGGTGATAGCTTTGCATCCTTTGTCTCGACATGCTTAGGGCTCTCACGTAATCACGTCGCAGAGGTCACTGCAGCACCTCTATATGAAGCATGTGCCATCTTACCGCTGACTCGCCCAACATCAACGTGGAACTATGGCGCCATTGTTTTTAGAAGCCCCGATGGAAAACCTCTGCTGTATCAGCCAGGTTCCCCGCAACAAACAACTTGGATTGATTTAATCTATGCACGACCAGGTTCCGGTAAGTCCGTTTTATCTAATGCTCTGAACTTAGGCCTTTGCTTGCAGTCCGGAATTATTCGGTTGCCTCGTATTGCAATCGTCGATATCGGCCCATCAAGTAGTGGGTTGATATCTTTGCTCAAAGAATGCTTACCTCCGCACAAACGACATTTTGTCGCGTACCATCGTATGCGTATGACTCCAGATTTTTCTATCAACCCATTCGATACACAACTTGGAGCCCGCTTTCCCACCCCACAAGAACGTGGATTCTTGGTGAACTTTTTATCTTTGCTGTGCACCCCTGTAGGAATGTCAAAGCCCTACGATGGGATTGCAGATATGTGCGGTATGATTGTTGATGAAATTTATAAAGTAAAATCCGACCGGTACGAACCGACACTATATTCCGCAGGTATTGATTTACAAATCGATGAACTGATTAATCAAATGACCGACTTTAAACGTGATGAACGTACTTCATGGTGGGAGGTCACTGATGCACTGTTTCATCATGGACATATTCGTGAAGCTTATCTCGCCCAGCGACTTGCCGTACCTCTTCTTGCAGATACTGTGCAAACTTCACGCTCATCTAATGTCTCTGACTTGTACGGCACCATGAAAGCTCCAACAGGAGAAACGTTGGTCTCTGCATTCGGTCGAATGGTCTCTGCAGCGGTTCGTGAATACCCTATTCTCTCTCGCGTCACTGCTTTTGATTTAGGAGAGGGGCGTGTCATTTCTCTCGATTTGGATGAGGTCGCAAAAAGTGGCGGAGAAACTGCCGATAGACAAACAGCAATTATGTATATGTTAGCGCGATTTATCTTGGCAAAAGATTACTACCTCTCGCAAGATAACCTCAATGATATCCCGAAGGAATATCATTCCTACCATGGCGATCGGATTAGAGAGATTCGAGAAGATGCGAAAAGAATTGTTTTTGATGAATTCCATCGAACCTCTAAAGCCACTGCTGTGCGTAACCAAGTTCTTATGGATATGCGTGAAGGAAGAAAGTGGAAGGTTCAAGTGTGCTTGCTCTCACAGTCCTTGGATGACTTTGATAAAGTGATGGTTGAATTTGGAACATCTGTGTTTATTCTCGATGCCGGTCCTCAAACAGCTATCAAAAAATCCGTTGCAACATTCGGGCTTTCTGAAACTGATGAAATCGCCCTATCGACACGCGTCCATGGGCCGCGTGCTGGAGGCTCCACTCTTCTTGCTCAGTTTTCAACAAAATCTGGGATCTACACCCAGCTGTATACCCTAACCCTAGGTCCAATTGAGCTATGGGCATTTAATACAACAGCGGAAGATGCCTATATTCGTAACGAATTGTATAAGAAAATCGGACCTAAAAAAACACGACAACTTCTTGCAAAGCTCTATCCTAGCGGAAGTGCCGCATCTGCTGTTTTCAAAAGACTCGAAAGCCGTAAAGGCACCTCTTCGCAAACTGGACTCATTAGTGACCCAGAAAAGGAAAAAGGCTCAGTGCTTGAAGAAATGATTGCTGAAATATTAGTATATTTCGAGAAAAATCCATTCTAAAGTTTCATCAATTCGTGTCGATATTCGAAGAAGGAAAAAGAATTTTATGGCACGAATTGAAATGCTGAATATTGCTCATTACGGAGCCCCTCCAGGATATACTGAACACGTGCGGGCTTTCTTTTCGCCAGAAATCATCAGCCTCTCTGAAGCCCTTGTTCGTGAGGCTGATTCAAAACCCCCGGCAGAGCTTATCGCATCGTACATCGATAATCCAAATTTTTGTTATGCTTTGGGATATGCTGCGATTTCTGAAAAAGCAAGCTTCCTCATTAGCATCCTATACTCCGTTACTTCCGAACAAAAAACACGCATCCATTTTGAGTGGAAAATTCCTCATCCAACACATTTATTGACCTTCTCAAATGCATATTTCTTAATCTTCTATAATGAATTGTATCGCGATCGGCCCGATATTATGGGAAGAACTCTCGCAATAAAGGGCGTGTGTTTACGCGCCTTAAGCTCCCTCTCTTATACGCCTTGGATAAGTTTTTTGCTACCTGTTACCGATCGGATGGTTGATGATTTTTTAAAACTCCCATTATTCGATCGTGATGTCACCGATCTACAAGCGCAAGGAGTATAATCATGTCCGATCCTATTCCACCATCAGCAGCTCCAGCACCAGCTCCAGCACCAGCACCAGCACCCGCACCCGCACCAGCTCCAGCTCCAGAGCCTGATGTTACTATTACATCGGGAGCTCCTCAGCCAACCCAACAGGCTGATATTACAGTGACTGCTGGGTTCGATCCGCTCGCTCTCGAAATCACTCCCGAAATAGAGGAAGAGTTGCGAAAGCTAAGATTAAAACAACCCCTCAAAGATAGAGATGTCTCAATCGATAAAGATGGATATGTTGTATGTGATATCTCCAATACAGGGAGAGATGCATATTCAGAACGAGTTCTTATTACTATGCAGCTAAGTTTAGCTAAGGCTAGACAATATCGCGCAGAAATTGAAAATTATCACAATGGTACAGGTCCAGCGCCTACTCTTAATCCATCCACCGATATTGATCGTGAACCATCCGTCACAATTGAATCTCGTGGCTCCATGGCCTCCAGAGACTCTGTATCTCATTCGAATGATGACCCAGATACAGCGAGCAATGATGCCCCACAACCTTCTGCAAATAATAATAATCCCTCTCCAAGCCCAGCACCCGCTTCTGCTAAGACCTCAGACCCTGCAGCTTCTTCTGATGATGATCTATCAGATGAGCCAGTTGTTTCCATTTCCTCTAAAGACCCAGCTCCAGGAGTAGATGTTGATATTAATGAAGGCCCTGCGAAAGGAATTAAGATTGTTGGAAAGAAATGTGAAAAACAACCCCATACCCTCCATAAGGTCGAAGACCCAATCGCTGATGCTTTTCGCCATGCATTGGAAATTATTCTCACTATCGCATTCGCTTTGGGTCTATTATGGCAAGAACATCAGGTCAGACAAGCACGCTCTGAACTTCTTTCAGAGTTGAAAGAATTAGAGAAGCTCGATGCACAGCATGGAACAAATTATCGTGAACAGTTCCTTCAAACACTGCCCCCCGATGTTCGCGAGTACGTTACAGATAATCGAAAAGTCGCTGGAATATGGACCGGGAAACTTGGACAACATCGTGATAAATTTTATGCAAATCATACAGCTGATAAAAATGGAAAATATAATCTCGACCCAATCGCATCACGAGGATTAACAGCCACTCAGGCACAAGAAACTTTGCAATCTTCATCACGTGGTTTTGACTCTGTTGCACGGGCTGCAAAAAAGCACACTCCATCGTTAACTGACGGAGCAACCGATAATACAGCGACATCTACAGTCAATAGAAATACGACATCAAATCGTTTAAGACGCGCAAATACAATATA
>VGTX01000059.1 GCA_016874315.1 Gammaproteobacteria bacterium
TTTGATTATCTGATTGATTGGTTGGGACTAGAATGGGTTGTTCTAAATCCAGTATTTCTTGTAATTGGCTGGGGAGTTTATATTTAATTGTTTTGAATGGTTCAGGGTTATCTTGCATTTGTTGCTTTACTTTTTCTTGCATATCAGTTGTTAAGGGTACAGAAAGCACAGTATCCTTAACTAGGGGTTGAACAATATACAGATATTTGAGTTCTTCGAATAATTCATTGGATGATTGCTGTTCAGATTTTTCAAGATTCTCTGACAGCTTCTGCTGTTCTACGCTATGTTTATCGAGTTCGTACTTATATATTCTGCGTATGAGGTCTTCTTTTTCTTTTTTATCCTGTGAATGCTGAAGTATGGAAAGCATTAAATCTTTTGTTTTGTTTATAGTATACCCGAATTCTTGAGGTGGATTAGAGGTAGATATAAGTTCCTTAAATTCTTCGTTGTTCAACAGACTCGTAAGGGTCTCAAGATTACTGCTGTTTTCTAACCTTTCTTTAAATGTGCTTAATTCTTGGAGCGGTGTCAGCAATATTGGGTGGGAGCCTTGGCTCAGTGCTTTAATTGTTGGGATTGAGTTTATGGAGGCTATGGCTGTTTGATATTCGCTATACTTCGTTTTGATGGCTGATTGAATATTCTCGTGGGTGATGCGACCAGCTTTATGCATGAGGTATAGGTTTCTGATGGCATCATGATGATCAGTATTGGATGTATTGAGTTGGTTAATTTTACTAATGAAAACTTCGTACTCTTCTTTGAGGAGGTCAATGGGATGTAATTCAGTAATATTCGACTGCATCATTTTTTGGATATAAAGCTCTGGCGAATCATCATTGATAGAGGCAAAAAACTCTTTGAGCTGAGTTGTAGGATTGGTTAACGGGCCTTTGGTATACTGTCCTAAAAGTTTGGATAATTCCTTCGTGTTAGGCTCTGACATTGTAATTTTTAATGGCTTAAGATCGTCACGCTTTTCAATTTCCCTGAGCATTAAGAGTACACTGCAGCATTTTTTTAGAGATTCAATCTTTGAATCAGTATTGTTGTTAAGTTGCTCAGTCAGATCATTTAAAAAATCTTGATCTTTGCAGCTTATTTTCCATAGACAGTTTAATATTTTTGTACGATTCGATTCATTATAATTGCTTAGGTTATTAATTGTATATCGTATTAGTTGGTTTCTATTTAAAAACTTTTTCTTTATTAGGAATATCAGATCATCAGATTCAATATGAAAATTAATAGATTCTTCAGCCAATATTTTATTCAGTTTTTCAATCATGAATGTCGTTAAGGCAGGATTTTTTATTTTAGAGTATGTTGCGCACATATCATGAATGATCGTAGGCATCAAAACAGCAGGAATTTTTTGTACACCAAATAATGCCCTATAAAGTTCTAATCTGTTATCGTCTGGTAGATCTTCTGAGATCGAATGGTATAGCTCAGCTAATTGATTGTCTTCAAAGATAGCGGGATTAATTTTTATAAGTAAGTTAATAACTTTTAATTGCTCTAATGCATTAAGTGGCGATGGAGCGAATAGGATAGATTTCTTTAATATTGTTGCATGAGGACGAAGATCGTCTCTATGCAAAGACACTATTTTCTCGTACACCCAATGATAGGCTGCATCGAATATGGCATTGGCTTCTTGCTCGAACAATGCTCCTTGCTTTAACTTAAATATGTTAAAGCATAATTCAATCACGTTATTAATGTTTTCTGATTGAATATTATTTTTTATTTGTTCTTGATAAACATGAAACAAATAATTCCTATTTGTCATAGATTGCGTATCATTTTTTTTACAAATTTGTTGAGTGTAGTCAATTAACTTTTCGGAATTTGATATTGGATATTCAGCGGACATTTCTTTATAGTATTTTAAAATAAATCCAATTCCCTCAGTTAGTTTCGTTTTTTGATCTTCTGTAATGCTATTCAGATAAGTGGTTGACTGATTCGAATCATGCAGCAATTTAAAATCACTCCCTGAGATTTGCATGAGTGTTATAGCAAATTGAGGATTATTTAACTTATTTATCCATTTCAATATTTTTAGATCGAATGGATGAGATTGATATAACTTTAGTAAATCATCAAGATTTGTGAATTTGCTGATTTCTTTACTGAAAATTTCAATTTTACTGTTTTTAAGCATGGATTTTTTAATAAAATGATACTCTTTTCAGTATAGAGTCTCTTAAGAAAAGCGATGTATGTATAAATATGGTGTAACGAAATATTGTATTAAAAAGAATTTAAGGCCTTAATCTATACTCTGTATTCGAGTATGACAGAAGTGTGTATCCATATTTTATTAATATATAGAAAATCGATTCTTATACGAAGATTTCTTAGGAATATCGATGCTATGATTATTCAGATCGTGTCACCCTGAGAGCTCGCATGATACAACAGGAGGATATCCATGTACAATTCTGAAGATTACATTCATCCAGCTTATACCGATCCAGTTTTTAAGCATTTAATGAGTTTTGATGACATCCGGAATACTTTTCTATCCGTTGTGCTGCAAAAAGATATTCTTGAATCTCAAATGGCCGACCCAGCACTTGCTCCTTTTGATGAGAATCATCAAGCTCGTGCTTTAGTAGATCATCTCAATAAAAATGAAAGCCGAGTGTTGCTCGAAGGCTTGAAAAAATCAGTTACAGGTGAAACCAAGAGTTTATTAGAAAAAGCATTAGAATGTTTATCACTTGTCCAGAGTATATTTCCGGATAAATAACGTCTTACCACTCTTGATTTAGTGTGCCGAACACATGATTGTCTTATTAACGTAGAAATCCAGTATATTAGCCAGCCATTTTGGGATTTGCGTATGTTGGTGCATGCAGGTGGACTTGTTTATAAACAAATTCGTAAAGGATTTGATTGGAGTCATATTTCTGATGAGGGTTTTTGTTTCGATAAGCATGGAAAAATTCAACCAGCATTTCGAGAAACTGTTGTTATTGGATTGATGGTCAATAAACCCATACACAGACCAGACTCGGTTCTTCATGGGCTGCCGTGGTATAAAGTAACTCCATGGACAGAGTATGAGGTCAGTCGAATTTTTCGTATTAAACAGGACGACCAGCCTGACGTAATAATGCCGGGATTAATTTTTCATCAATATAACCTATATGCTATTTCTCGGAAACTTAAAGAAAACGAATCGGAAGATAATTCTCGATTGATGCGATGGTTGAGGCTTTTTGCGCGTAGTAGCGCAAAACGATTAAGTGAGCTAAAGTATTTGCAAAAAGAAGAGCCAGTTTTATGGAAGGCATATGAAGTGTTAACACACTTGCCGCCCCAAATTCAAAAAGAAAATAAGGAGGCCCAGGAAATGTATCAACTCACTGAGCAAGAAAAATCCCTTTTTACTCAAATTGGACTTGAAACAGGTATAGAGAAAGGTATAGAGAAAGAGAAGGTAGAGGTTGCAAAAAAACTTCACAAAAAAGGAATGGATTTAGCATTTATCGCCGAAACAACTGACTTGAGTGAGAAATATCTGCAGGTTCTATTTTCAGATCGTACTTGAAAGTTGAAATAATCTGTTGAAGCATCGCAGAATTAGGTTTCTGCAATGCCTTTTTGTACAACTGTGATAAATTTTTTCAAATTAGCTTCGACTTGTTCTGTAGAAAGTTTTGGTGCAACAAAAGTTGGATAGGTAGTTTGCGCGCGAATCATGTCTAAAAAAGATTCCATTAAAGGCTGCGCTTTCAATTTACTCATGCCAGTGTTGCGTTCCACTTGAACCATAACAGAAAGTGCTTGTATTTGTGAGACAAGTGGTTTTTCTAAAGATTCTTTTTCCCCAGGCTTCATTAAGGCTAAGGCATCATCAGCAACAACATGTGCCGAGAAAAGATGAATTCGTCCATCAAATATAGCATGCTCTTCTTCTTGATGGATAAGTTCTTCCTCTGCTTCAACTTCTTGCTCAAGAATGTTAATTAAGGCTTGGATTGAACGTTCTTCATATGTCGCAATTTTTTCATCTTGCATAACAAGGGCAATTTTTGCAATGGTCTCTGTTTGGTCAAGTTGTTGCGGAACTTCGTATTGATTGTAATAAAACACGTTATAAAATGAGCGAAAGATTGAATCAAGAGAAACCAACACCTCTTCACGAGGAGAGTTGACCGCGAGGAATTGGTTAACTTGCATCCGCTTAGCTGGTTTGGGATTGGCATAAAAGGACCGAGCTCTTACAATGCGAGAACGGAAAAACATATGAGCATCACCAGAAACCTGATCTTTTAAATCTAAGAAATCAATACGTCCACGTTTATCTACGCTTGCAGATTTTGTATCCATATATGTTTGGGTCATGCTGTCAGAATTAATCGAAAATTCCCTAACATTAGTGACATAAGCTTCTGAAGCGACCTTATTGAAAAAGTCCCATGTTTCACCCGGATCTTCGAGTTTCATACAGATTTTTAAGTTCGTGTTTGCTCCAATCGAAGCGGCCTCTTCTTTTGAAACCTTCTGGAAGGCTGGTAAATCTTGTCCTGCAAAAATTGCTGAAAATCCTAAAGAACGCGCTTGTGCAGGTACAACAGCAAAACCTTTTACGGCATAATATCCATACTCATCCATAATCGAAACAAATGGTGTTGCAGAATTTGTTGGTTTTCTTAAGATAACATCTTGATAACTCCCTTCAATATCCTCTCCTAGTCCAGAGGCCATCATGGATTTGAGCGAGGCAACAATAATTTTCCCAAGGTTCGATAATTCATCTGGAGATTTTTCTAGTGCTGGTAATAAAACAGCGAGAACACGCCGATTCAACACAACATCTTTAAAGTCAATTTCTGCAAGGTTTGCACGAATAATATGTCCATATGTATCGGCTAACGAGGAAAATACCCGTGTAAGCTGCATGGTAATAAATCCATGTTGCTCGCGTACTTCGCCACTTTGATTGCCTTTTTTCGCAGCAACAAATCCAGGTAAGTTATCCAGATACATTTTTAAGGGTTGTAAAACAACTTCTGGTAAATCTTGCAGTGGAACGGGGGACCCCTGCTCTAATGGAAACATTTTATCAAGAACAATTTGCTCCAGCTTTTCCAGAAGGAAATAGTTTCGGATTGTGTTTGCATCTAACAATAATCGTCCATCATCTCGCATAACCACTAAAATTTTCATTAATGCTTGCACAAAGGAGATCGCTCGTCCTTTCCACATGTCTCCATCGCCACCATTCTGTCCCGAATCCATGAGCGATGTTACAAGCTCAGATAGCATCGAAGATGACCCTTGGTTAAAAGGGTTCATCGTGTTCGAAAGGCGCGTCTTTTGTGCTCCAATAATATCCCGAGCCCCGGTCATAAAGTTGACAACTAAAAGATCGTCATCACGGCCCATCGCTCTTACCATCGAGAAAATCTTTGAATAAAGCGCACTATCCCCTTTTCCATCAATGTAAATAAAGCCACTCCCTTGCGTTAATGAATTATACGCAATAGAGGTTAAGGTTTCTGTTTTACCCGAACCTGTTGAACCGAAAATCAGAACGTGGGTTCGCATGTCTTCATTAGAAAGCCAAAGTTCTTTGTTCGTAATATGTTCATTTCCAAAAAATGTAATACCTGCAGCTAATCGCGGAGTTGTTGTTCCTGGTATGCAGTCGTTATAATCCAATATCTTCGCAATCTTAGGAATCTTAAATGGCAGAGATGGCCGTTGTGATAAATAGAAAAATGTCAGTCCAATTGTCATAACAAAGAAAAATTCTAGACCAGCAGGCATGAATATTGTACCCGCTCCTAAAAAGAAGTATGAAAATGCTGTTGCAGACGGCTGCATCAGGAAGTCGGCAATACGAGTTCCAAGAGGACGTGTATCGCGAACAACCTGTCGCGCAGAGTATTCGTTTTTTTCTTCAATTCCTCGGAAATTCGCCATTGCTAAAACACTCCTTTGTTTTATTCAGTGTAAACAACTTTTTCAAGCGCATTCTCTAGCGCTGTCACAGCTTCTTCAATAATTGGACGGAAAAGAGGGCGTCCCATTTCTTCTTCGGCTTTCCAGTGAGCAAAAGGCCCTGCAACTTCGGCAAACGGTGTTTGTCGACCCACTGTGTTGAGTACATACCATAGTTCACGATCGACCGGTTTCAACCAAAGAAAGTCTGCAGAGGCAAGCACTCCATCTAGACGCGCCATCTTTAACATCGATGCTAAAACAGTATAGACATATGCATGATTTTGAACACATTCCGCTGCTTTTTTAGATTGACGATGTTTTTGAATCAGGGGTTTAACAAGGCTAAAATCTGGACGGCCTTTCGTATAACTCACTGCTAATGCATTAATCAATTCTTGTGAGCCCTTTTGGTCGTGCTCAATGCGTGCTAAAAAAACAGCAAAAAGCGCGCGTCGATGTTCAGGTAAATCAAATTCACCAGACCATAAGGGGCCCATTTGTGAAAGAAAAACCGTATACGATTTTTCTTTATCTAAAATCATTTTCTTTACCCCTTCCGTTTTCCAAGGGGATTTTCGGTCAGCAACTGTCTCAATTTTAATCAGTTCATGTTTTTTTACAAATTGTAACGGTGTCATCGCCATCGCCCATGGACCAACAAGAACATCTTGCTCAATCAAATTTAACCCGACAACGGGCATGATTGTTTTCCAGTTGTTTTGCTCCTGCTTCGCTAAATCAAGCATTGTATATTTTTTATTATACCGTAATTGCGCGTTTCGACCCCATACATGATAAAACACCATCAATGCTAATAATCCTTGCAGCGCCGCAAAATATCGCCCAGTTTGTTGCGCAATATAAGTAATAGCACCCCAGTCCCGTGTTGCTGGATTCGAAATAAGATATTCAATCATATTGAGAATATCCTCATCCATAAAATCAGGGAGAATAAAGGTCATATGCTCTAATGCAAGAAGTTCATAATACTTCATCATGAGATAAGTATTAATAAAAACATCTTGATACATGTACC
>VGTX01000060.1 GCA_016874315.1 Gammaproteobacteria bacterium
CATGCAAAGCCTTGAGCATCTTGACCGAGGACCAAGAGATAGCCTGGATTGGTCAACTCAACAATTGCCTTAGACATCGGAAGAGAAATATTGTGGGCTTCATCGAGTACCACTAAATCATAGTGCCCACTTTTGAAATCTTCGCGGTTAAGAGACACACCCTCAATGGGGTTATCTGATAAGTATTCTTGAAATGTGCCATAGTGTTTTTCAAGAATAGCTTTCAGCTCTGCGTGATTGATGTCTTTTTGAGCATAGGCTCGTTGATAATCCGACCATCTCCCATTAAACCCATGGAAATTCACAAGCTCATGAAAAAGTCGGGTAGGGCTGAAGGTAGAGCCCTTAGCTTCACGTTCAATCCAAGTTTCGATATTCGTACGTGTTCGCGCACTTGCAGGAGCGGTGAGATGAATAAAATCGACATGAATATATTTTGCAAAGTCACCTAGCATTTCCTCAGTGACGCGCTCTTGATAGATTTTTCGCACATCGTTAATCACTTCACTTGCTGTACAGCAATAAGCAATATGCAGCTCTGGAATCTGTGAGTTTTCGGTGGTGTAGTCTTTGTTCCTTTCGAGGTATTGTCCAATCGTTTTAATCAGTGATTCTATCCCAATTAAAGTCTTACCTGAGCCTGGTGTTCCTTCGATATAGGCTCCTTGAGCTCCCTCTTCAGCACTGACATTTTTTAAGATTTCTGCTTGTTCACCACTGAGCTCAATCAGGGAGCGAATGTTATGAGCCGTCAACATCTGAATTTCATCCGCCTCGGTCCATGGGGTTGCGCCATGTCCTAGCAGCGGTGTTTCGTTTAAATCTGCTTCTGCTTTCTGCTCTGGCGTGAGATTCTCAATATACTCAACAGCAGTACCAAGAATATGAGAGATAATCTGTCGAGGATTCATTCCATTATAGGTATCGTACGTTTTATCGTGGTCGCTTGTGTAACATATCCCCCAAAATGCCCCATGCACGAACATGCAAATCACACGTTTATCACCATTAGCGCGGATACTATAGACATGGTAGAGCTTACCGTGCAATCGCACTGTATCGATAACTTCAACATCAGTTTCCGCTAACGTGCCTTCTTGCAGTTTTTTCACGACGACATCGAAATATCGGTCGCGAGTTTTATCAATATTTTTATGATAGAAATAGGCTTTTATTTGAAGGAAAGCTTTAACGTGGGTAATGTTGACTTTGCGAAAGGACATGCAAACACACTCTTTTGGGATATATCATGATTTCTCACAGTATATCCCGAAATGTGTATATTTATCAATGCTTTTGTGTGTTTTGCTTAATATTTGGCGCTAATCCTGAGACTTTTTCTTCTATATCTTTTACCTGTGAAAAAATCACCCCCTGAACCCATTTCTCTGCCTCACATTCTATCTCTTTAGAGATCTGAAATGTTTGAGAATAATCCTTACCTAACGTGTTCTGACAGAGTTTAATTTGCGCATACGCACATTTAAAGGACTCCCACAATGTTCGAAAATCGCCATGATTTTCCAACTTATATTGAGATATCCGGATAAATGGCATTTTTGGTACATAATTTTGAGAAAGCCCGTCAAATTCTTTATAAATTTCTTCAATCGGCTTATTCTCTTCCAACCAGTCTGCTGCTGATTGATGAAATTTTTCGGTAAATGTAATCAAAATATTATCATACCTTGCAGCCCAGTTTTCGTTACGATACAGGTGCTTTGGTTGGAAAAATTCGATGATTTTATTGCCAGCCATTCCTGCAGCAATAGGTATACTAAGAGCGCCTGCCATTGGTATAAAAGTATACTCAGTTAATCTAATAATATCCTCTTCTTTAGGGCTCTTCTTAGGATGCCATTGACCATCGATTCGAAATTCCCAATCTTGACTATCCGCCACAATACTCTTGAGAAAGAGCAGAATATTCTGAATAGACTGAAAATAGTTTTCTCTTGCATTCTTATACTCAGACTTGAGTCTTTGGGAGATCGCAACAACCTTCTGTATCTCATCAATCGGCAATCCAATTGCACGCGCTGTAATTGCAACATGCTCAAAAAGATATATATCCAAGAATGCGACTTTTCTCTCTAATGTCCATTCATAACGCTTTATCAGATTTGAATATCGCTTAAATCTCTCATCACGATTATGGTGACGTAGGATTGCTTTTAAAAACCGATCGGGTAGCGTATTAACATCTACAGCAATCTTCTTTAGCATATCATTCCATATTAAATCACCTTCGAGCTCTTTTGAGAAAAAAAATGTGTTAAAAAAATACTGCTCAACATATAACTGCAAATCGATTGGAATCATAGCCTTATTATTTAAAAGATCTATCCACTGCGAAATCAGCTGAGAATAATCTATGTTATTTTTAACATGCAATGTATTTTGAGACTGCATCCATTTTAATTTTTCTTCGTTACTATCATGAAAGTATTCGGCGATTATGCTAATAAACTTTTGAGCGTCATGATTAATGATTTGAGGTAAATAGCCCTCACAATCTTTAAGTGTTTTTGTTGCAAGATTTTCTTTTGTACATGCTTGCAAATTTAAAACAATCTCTTCCGTCGCCCCTGATTCACCCTGTTTTATGTTAATTTTTGAAGTGAGTATAGAATTTGGTCGCTCGATCGAAATATTGTCATTAACGTGGCTATATTGCTGCTGGATTGCTGACGCAGACTGCACTCGCAAAGAACTCAATGCTTGCTTCATTTCTTCTGTCCAATACGAATCGACAGGACAATCTTGAAATGAGCACTCCCAACCCAAGCATTTATATTTTATTTGCTCAAGCCATATTTTTGTATTGTGTTCATTTGATTGATGTTGAAGCGCCTCTTCTTTAAAAAACTCTTCAAATTTTTCAATATATTTGAGTCTTTCTACAGGCCATAGGGCGGACAGAGTTTCTTGGTCGTGAAGACTCCAATCAGTAATTTTTTGCAAGAAAACAGCTTTAAAAGATTCTATTGTGTATTCAGGTATGAATTTTTTAATGATTTCCTCATTTTTTTGAGCACGGTTGGCACGATCGCAATATTTCCCAAAAGATGCATACTTATCAAAAAAATCTGGCCAATTATTGCAAGAATCACAATCAACATATTCCTTTTTTAATTCAGCTTTAAATTTCTCTCCCATATTTTTAATCGCTAAATCGATTTCATTTTTAGACTGCTGACTTGCTTTTATACGCCACTCTTTTGTCCATAAAGGGGCTGCTTTATGCACGAGTTTATCATAATGCGTCTCCACATATTCGCTTTTTATTGACTCAAGTTGCTGGATTTTTTCTAGGGTATTATTTTCCTGATCGATTAAAGCGAGTTTTGCATGTAACAAATCTTTATCGGAATTAAGTTGCGCTTCAATCGTTTCACAATGTCTATGAAAATCCCCTTCAATAAGTCTTGCATCAAACAAATTCTGGATATGATAACGAGAGAAAACAAATAATTTGACGGCGCTGGTTGCAACCCAAAGTACGGCCATACAACAGCTTGTCAGCACAATAGCGTACGCTGCTAAAGTTGCGTATTTCCACACTAACAATCCAACCATCGTTGAGGATATGATGATACTAAGAAATCCAGCATGACTTTTTGAGAGGGCACGATATCCTAAAGAAATCCACCAACGCATTCCTGTCAAAAAATGCATGATATCCGATGATTTTGTAATCAAAAAATAAAGGCTATAGAAATATGTTTGAGAGATTTCATGAGCTGTATTGATATATTCACTATATGAGATCTTTTCTGCAGGACGATAATAAAAAGATTGAATATGTTCTTTAAGAGCCGCATCCATGTTTAACATTGAAGCTTATTCCATTTAAACTGTTACAGATTAGTATATCCGAGTATTAAATCAAATTTCTCTTCAAAAAAAAATATGCACTCTCGTTAATCTTATATTTTTTATCATTAAAAATATATTGAGTCACGAATAACTAAAAATTAATTTTAAAAAGCACTAAGTAAATCCTTATCTTTAAAAGGCTTACTTAGCCGGGTCTATATATTCTTTCTTTTTTGACTCACTGCACCAACGGCTACAAACGTAGGTAGATTTTTGATTAGCGAGTGATAGGCAAAATGCAATCCGTTTGAAATTACAGGAATATACGTCTTTACAATATCATATCCAGATTTTGCCAGACTAACCACGCGCTCTTTAGGAATGGTTTGTCTAACGAAAAATGATGCGTTTTGCGCACCCTGTACCCCATAACTGATTGAAGAGATTGCTGCATGATATAGCATAGGCGTAATGGTGCGTAATATAACAAATCCTGCATAACCCACCGCCACAAGCAAAAGAGCTGCAAAAACTAGACCTATAATTTTCATAACCAAGGGTAGCGGAGCAGTATTTTGCTGCAGGTTATAATGAGGCGCAGAAGTAGTGTCCAGTGATTTGTTATAATATATTCTTTTTTTAGTTGATGACGTTGATGACGGAGATGCTCGGTTCTCAAATTGTGTTGTTAGGTGTGGAATTTGCTTTGCGATACCCTGCTGAATATTAAAATCCCAATGACCACCAGAAGGGTTCTGAAGATATCCTAAAGGAGGATGGGTATTAATTTCTTTTACTGCTACAGGAGAGCTTTGAGGACTCAGAGGCATCCAATAATCAACCCCACCCCCATCGCCTTGCACCCTCTCTATCTTAAAAAAAGCAGCGCTTAAAAGCATTAACTCTGTTACATTGTAATAACGAGCACTTTCTATGATTTTAGGAAGTGACTGATTATGTGTCATCGCATTATCCAACAAATCTTGATTTTTTTGGATATCATATGCGTCAACATTTACTTTATTATTCTTCCTATCTTGATAAATACGTTGATTTTTTAATAAGCTATCTTTATTACGATCACTCTGTAAACCGTATACTACGTTTTGATCTAGCTCAAGCGTGAGACCTTCTCCATATAAAAATAGCTCTTTTTGATTTTTCAAGAAATCAGGGTCGGTACCAAAAAGTTTAGCAATTTTTTGATATTCTTCGTTTTCACTCGATTCGTTCAGGAGATTATCATCATGTGCTGTCTCAAGGAAAATACGGTATAAATCGCAACACACTCCCAAAGCAGGTAGACGCAATAGTCTCTCGATTTTTTGAAGACTTCTACCACTATTGCATGGGTAATATGTTTCTAAAAATCTCTTGAAATCCGATCCAGTTTTTATCTGCTCGAGTGAGTCTACGAATGCTTTTTTATCATTTTTCGGTATTAATGTCCGATCAAGCTCTAAGCCTTTTTTCAAATAGCTAAGAAATTTTGTTTCTGTGAATAATTCCGATCGCAAACGTTCGGGTTGATATAAGGCCATGAGATAATAAAATTGATTAACACTATTAATTCCGCAATATCCATCACCCGTTGCGGATATTAATGTGTATTCATTCACACTGTGTTGCTCACGATCTTTTGACGAAACATCACCATTTAAAATTTTCTCGAGAGGCAATCCGACTTGCATGCCTTGTATGATAGCGGTGAATTTTTCCTCATCAATTTCAGGAAAGCAAGATAATATTTCCGATAAAACATCAATTTTTTTGTTAAATGCTGAATCAAGAATACTCCGGTGTGTTTCATCAGAAAGACTGAGTGAAACATTCGCGGCACGCAAAGAAGAGCAAATCAACTGAATTATTTCGTCTTTTTCTGTGATGATTGCGCAATCCAAGACTGTTTCATTTTTTTTATTTTTTACAAAGAAATCAATAGTATTTCTCGATCCGATCGATTTAACCATATCAGTTGCATTACGAAAAACCGCATGCATAAGGGCTGTATTGCCTTGTGCATCTTGGAAATTAGGATTCACGTCTAAATCAAGTAAAGCGTTTAAAAAGACATTTAATTTATACTGTACTGCAATATGTAAAAACTCAGAGCGAACCCCATGAGTCAGGTTTATCTCACCAGTTTCTGGTGTTACACCCAAAGATCGCTGCAATCCATAGCGATATACCTTTAATATACTCAGATCGTTGCAATCTTTATATGTCGGATGAGTGATAATTCGTTGCAAACTCTTTTCCATCATTGCCGATTGATTTAATAAGCTGTCTTCATATATCTTAAGTGCGGCATACATTAAATCTGTATTTTCTTTCGTTAAAGCATTTTTAATAATTTCTAACACACTCTCTATAGTGACAGGAGAGCGATTATTCCCAGAAATTAATGCATGAATAATCGTTGTATTTTTTCGCCTCTCCTGTGGCGTATCCGCGCAGTACTGACAGGCTATAGAAAGTGCTGATTGATAAGCTTTGTTTTTAAGAGAGCAATCAATCTGTGGAACAGATAACAAAATCTTCACAGCATTATCATCATTTCGGCTTACTGCATAATGCAAGGGCATATTGCCGTCGGAACCTCTATGATTAATTATTTCGGAGTTTGCAAGCACGCGTATAGCATCATAGTTTTTCTTTTCAATCGCATATAATAAAGATTTACTGGTCTTGGGTGCGCAATCATTTTTTATCAAACCATTCAAGACATCAACTTGATTACTATCGATTGCTTTGAAAACGAATGCCTCTCCTTTTTCTTGAAGCATCTGTTTATGTTTGGGTTCTAATATTGTGATGTTGTCCGGTGTGATACCATCATGATGTAATTCTAGTAGCAATTTGATATCAGACGATAGGGGAAACGTTTGTAGTCCATTCCAGAGTTTTCTGATAACATCATAATTGTTAAATAAAGAATGATTAACCTCTCTTAACCCCAACAGAAACTCTACAGTGTCTTGATTACCTGACATGGCAGCATAATACAGTGGCGTTCGTCCCTGGCGATCGGATTGACTGCATACTGCTAAATTATTAGAAAACTTGTTGA
>VGTX01000061.1 GCA_016874315.1 Gammaproteobacteria bacterium
AAACATCGTCTGAGATAAAAGTGCTCTATCAGATGACAATGCGAATGATAATGAAAATATACAAAACAACAGGCCTGGCATAAAACAAGAGATCGTGGCTTTGGAGAAAATATCATGTCCTGACCATAAAGCACGACGCCCAATAAACAGAAGATAAAGTAATCCAACCGCTATATAGGTAGTAAGGTCATTGCCTTGAAGAACAAACATACAGACTACAATTATGTCAAAAAAAACCATCAAAACCATTTCAAAAAGATATTTGAAGATAACTTTGAGATACTGAAGCCCTTTACAGAGTACATGCCTTGTTAAGCAATCACGATCGAATATCATTATCCCAGGCCCACCTTATGTTATATCGCTTATTAAAACCTTGAGCTCATAGAAAATCCGTATCGTGCTGAATTCTCTTTTTTCTCATCAGAATCTTTTTTATTATTACTACCAAAAAATTTGTCGTATATGATGCGACATATAGCGCAAATTGCCTCGATAGCTAGTCCCGTTATAATATCTTCTTTCATTCCAACTTTTGGTTTTGATTGATAATGATCGAAACCTTGTCCAGATTGTATTCCGGCATAAAGGCTAGTTAATTCTAAATCTGTTAGTGTTTTCATAATCCTTTAATAAATCCATACTCTTATTGAGTACGCGCAGTATATCCGTGGATATTTATCAGATCAATAGATATTCATTAAAAATATTCAATAAACAGCCATTTCTCAAGTTGAGTGATTTTTAGAGTGCTAATAAACAACATTTATAAAGAGATATCGAATAACGTGTTGAATATTTACTCGCTCCGCAACCACTCTTGAATCTTTTATCCAGAGGCTTAGCATGATTAAAAGGTGCAGAAGCTCTAATGAAATAATAAGCCATCTGTGCAAAGTGTATCTTAATATCATTTAATGAAGCTGAGCGTCTTTCACAGAGAATACATATCTTATATTGGAAAATTTTTCTGAGACGATTGCGTGAGCTAATCTGCAATCAAACCAATTAAGAGATAGGAAGTTAGCCTGGCCGATTTGTTATAATCGCAGGCTCTTTCAAAAAATATGTGTGATTCTATTTTGGTTTATTCTGGTTCGTTGAACGATTACTCTCAGGGTGATGCATGATACTTGGAATGATTGGGGCCCTAGATGGTAATATTTGCTCTTTTTGTACAATATTCTCTAAATCCAATCCGACTTCTTTTGCATAATCGTAAGCATTCTTTCCATGTTCATCTGTGAGATTTGGATTGATGTCCTTATCCAGCAGCAAGTTAATCATATCAGTATCTTTTTTCTGCACCGCTATTTTTAAGATAGGTAGAGCATGATCGATATTAGCACCGTAGGCTAGTAATAAATCGATATACTCATTTATTTTTTCACGGGGTGTTTTATTGATTGTTCTAAAATGATTTTCATAATTCGTGGAAACATAATCAAAGAACCCTTCAAAATTTTCAGGTTTTAATTCAGTTTGATGTTTTTTCAAAGCCATTTCCAAAGCCGCAGAGCTGCCCAAGTGCATAATAATCTCATTAACATTGTCATCTATAGTAGAATAAGTCCAAGGACCTGATAATATGTTTTCTAAAATATCTAATCGATTATATATGATACTTAAATTGTATACTGAAGTTACTCCGTGATATTTTCTTAAAACCGCCAGATCGGTTTTACGATAATCATAGTAAACATTTATATTATGATTTTTTATGAGCCGATCGAGAGCATTTGCGTTACATCCATCAGCAATCGCTAATAAAACGCAAGCTAGCACATCATCCTTTTTAAGCTTGTTACGCTCAATCAATTCATTGAGCATTGCATCAAACGCATTCAGGTCTGTGGGTTCTTTTTGTAATGCTAAATAAATCATCTTATAACTGGGTAAAGGAGTTCTATTAACAGCACTCATTGCTTCCTGAAAAACTATAGAGTTATGGTTACATATTGCTAAAAATATAGCGATCGATGCAGGTATGAACCCTTCGGTCCATAATGTTTCAAAATCGATATTCTCTTGAAGACTGATAAGTTGTTTATATTTTTCTTCTTGAGAAAAAGTATTGCGATTAGCAAGAGGCAAAATGCCGTATATGGGTAACGCATCTTGATCATTTGAATGCGTCTTATTATAAAATTCATTCAGATCGTTGAGGTGATCGTAATTCAAACCTGCATTCGAATAATTCGATATTTCATAGAGCTTTTGAAAAAATTTTCCCTGATTCCTCCAGGCATGTTTAATAAGCCAGCCACGCACTTCAGGCTTCTCTAGCATCTTTTGAAAAAGTTGATGTGTTCTGAGGGTGTGAGTACTATTGCTTTCAACAAAGTCAATGATCGCAGAAAATGATATCTCTGCAACACCATTATTCATGATATAAAAAGGTGCATATTCCATAGCTAAGCATTCTTGAGGGAACTCTGATTGATACTGAGCTCTAAAAAAATCTCGCCATTCTTGATGAGGCCCCTCATAAGAGGTTGGTAACGACAAAATAACTTCTTTAAAAATAATTGGGTATTTCGTTATAAAAGACTCCCACTCTGCGCGGGATAAAGAAAGCATAGAATGATATATTCCTTTCAATATATCGGCGTTTTTTAAAAACTTATCTTTACTCTCTTGAGAATTTATTGTGAAAAGCTCAAGTAAATGAGGTAATTCATTAAGCTTTATCATTTCTGAAGAGCTATTTTTTAAATAAGAATTGAACCGAGTATGAGTTACACTTATCCATAACATCTCCTTCTCAAGCTCCGTTGGCAGAAGTTGAGAGAATGTATTCCATTGGCTATAAATTGTGATTAGCTCACTAAGATTTTTAATTCCATGTCTCTTCCATTTTTCATAAAAAATCTTCAGCTTTTCTTTAACATTTGGGTCTGCCTGTAAATCTTGCCCATCAGCGAACCACAACATCATTTTTACACTTATATGTTCTGGAGACCAACCACGAATCCAGTCTGATAGCATATCTTTATGACTCATATTTATGTTAGATAATGCCACCTTGAGCTTCGTTGAGGAAAATTGGGCATTCTCTTCTACAGAATCATAGATATATAGAGTTATGCTCCGTGAAACTGGATGAGACGCCGGGCAGTTTGCGATTAATCGTGGAATATTTTCTGGATGATTATCGAGAATTTTTTTACAAATCAAATCGCGGCGATTGCCATAAAGCATGAGTGCGACAATGGTACTCCATGTGGCATTACCTACTTTATCCATTAACTCAAAATCCTCTTCTGAGAAGGAGTCGAAAATTTGAGGAATGTATGGAGCAAATACATGAAACATCTCTACCTCTGAATATGAACCATCTCGATGAGAGCACCCGCTGAGTATATTTTTTTGTTCAAAAAATTGTCTTCTTAACCGCATAGATATATCGCTTGGAAGTGCTGTATTAGGTTCATATCCGCATTTCATAAATAGAGTGAAAAACTGGATATCGGACATGCACTCCCCATATTTTTTCATAAGATATTGTGTTGTTTCATTTCCAATCTGAGGACCATAATCTATCACATTATATTTTTTATATTTTTTCTCTTCATTGTCGATCTGATATACCCTGTCATGGAGTGCATAATTATAATTTTCAGACTGAATGATTTCACGAATGAGGGCATCCTTTTGTGTGATAAAATCGTGCTCTTGATCTTCCGGAATCCCTCTAGGGTAAGCTAATATCGAATTTAGTAAAAATGTATTAAACCATTGGGCTTTTTCATCTGAGTTAAAAAACATGTTCCATGTAAAAGGAGCCATTTTTTCTCGCTCACTTTCGATGCAACTCATTTTCACTGCTAAGAAGAAATCAGGCCATGATAACTCATCCATATGTATCGGAGTCAGGATATTTTTTACAGGAGGTATTTTTGATCTTAACTGTAAGAGGGAAAGAGCAAATTTATCTGCAAAATTATCAGAGTTAACCAACTGCTTTTCATAGGCTTTACATAATTTATAGACCTGAAAATCGGTTACCGTACCTAGCTCATTAAGTTTCTTCAGTATCTGTTCAAGCGTCATATCAACAAAGCGAATACTATCAGCATTATCAATAATGGCAGTTATAATTGTATGATTGCCACTCTTTAACAACTTGAACAACATTTCATTTGTGAGATATTTGCCTCCATTTTTAATGATAAACTCAATCGATTGCTTATTGTTTGAGGAAAGACAGACATTCATACAAGTCTTCCAATATTCCTCAGGAGCTTCGATAAAATGAGATATTACAATTGGATGCTGCTGAATGATATGTGTTGCAGCCTGAATGTTACCTACGCGTAATAATCCATCTAAGGTCCATGCAAGAAACTTCGGAGAGATACGTGACACGATCAGCTGGTTAGCTGATGATTCGGGTGTGGTAGAGTCCACAAAGATTTGATCGAGATATGATTCTATAGATCGATTGATCTGAGTTAAAGCGGCCGTAAACGTTATTAAATATCCGTGCAATTGCAATTCAACAGACCGACCAAGTGCTGCGCACACTCCTCTATTAATCATCGTTATGAGATCTACACTCTGGCCTGGACTATAAATCATACGATTAATTGCTTGCAGTTGTTGCTGCAATTGTTGATCGGTGAAAGTTGGCATGATAGCAGGGAAATTAGGATCGGTGATAAATTGGACCACAAAGGAATAGGTCTCCATATCCTGCTCTGACAAGATATTTTGCATATTATCTAAAAAATCTTTTACGGGGTTGTTTAATTCCGAATCAAAATTGGGCAGCATCTCGAGCGATGGAGGAATCCCAGCATTAAGTGCTTTATAGGCACCTACAATAAAGAGTTCCAAAAGTTCTACACAAAAAGCCACGGACTTTTGAGGAAATAAATTTTTATTATTAAATAGCTTTGCAGCAGATTTGGGCTCTAGCATGCGAGTGTATGCTTCAATAGATTCATTCAAAGAAGCTCTCAACGTATTATCGCTCATTTCACTCTCGGTAATCTGCTCTCTTTTAAGAATTTTTTCTAGTACAAGCAGTTGTTGTGATTTAGGCATTTCTCCTTCGATGGGCCACTCTTGCGTTATGAAGGGTATGATGTGAAAAAACTTTGAGTTTATTATTGATAATGCCCACAATGTCAACTGGCTTTGAACATTCAATGGCATTATGAGTCGGCCATTGAGCTGTTTTTCAAGCCATTTTTTAATATCTTGATATTTGATGAAGTCTTGCTCTTCTGTACATAGCGCTTTTAAGGATATGGTAAATTCTGCTCTTACTGTATGAACAATAAGATTCCATTCTCCATCTTCTTGATATACCCCTACAGTCAGTGGCTGCATTACTGGGATTGAAGGAAATGACATTGGTTTTTTATTTAATTTGGAGAATTGAAAGATATTATTCTGTGCTGTATCACAATCCACCGCAGGAATGAGATTTTCTGAGGATTTTTGCGCAAGATCGGATGTATTTTGAGGAGTGAGGGTTTCTTTAATATGAACAATTTCTTCAGATGTCAGCTGATAGTCTGTAGCTGATGGAGCATCCCATGTGGCAACAGCGGCCGATGATTGTCGCAACAACTCTGGATTCTGGTCAGTAAATAATCCGATGCTTAGAGTATTTGGCATTTTCTTAGGCACTGTAACCATTCGAGGAATTGGAAGAATTTTTCGATCGGAAGATAAACGTGTTGGCATACATGCAAATGGATATTGAGCTAATCCTGTTTGTACAAGCACAATTGGTTTATTATCGAGTGAGGTCAACACAAGTGGGCTCGGAAGGCTCTCGACTCGCTGCCAATCATGCGACTGCATTGGATATTCTATACTTTCGAGAATAGGCAGCTGGGTTTCACGATCGAGGCTAAAACGATAAATCCGTGAAGGAGTCAGCTGGCCTTCGCACATATCCTTCGCTACATAATAAGTGTTATAAGAAAAATCCATAAAAATATCCAGACATGATCGTAAATCTACTGGCTATATAGGAGCTATCTTTTGAAAAAGACCAATTTTATACCCAATATAATGAAAATTCGAATACGCACTTCAATCTATCTTTTGATCATTAGGCAAGTCCCTGAACCACAGCTATGCTCTGATATTATAGAAAGCGTGCTGTTATTAAATGTATATACAAAACAAACGATATTACTCCTTATTCGGCTGGGTTGGATTTTTAATTTCGGTTGGTTATTTTATTGGACTTATAACCAAGCCCAGTATAGATGTGTGGTATCACGAGCTACAGCGCTCAGCACTTACTCCTCCTAACTTTATATTCCCAGTTGCCTGGACACTGCTTTATGGACTCTTAGGTGTGTATGCTTGGATTTTGTGGAATAAGTTACATAACGTGGATGAAACTCTCATTTTAAAAATCTTATATACGGTTCAACTAGTATTGAACTGGAGCTGGTCACCTGTTTTTTTCATCTATCATGCGATTGGAGTCGCGTTATTTATCTTGATTATGATGAATATTATCACTCTTATCATGATGAAATTGAGTTGGAATCACTTTCGTCAGTTGTCTTTTTTGATCATTCCTTACCTTATGTGGATTATGTTTGCTACATATCTCAATCTCTATATATGGCTATACAACTAAGGAACCCAGCACATGATTTTCCATTATTGAGCGTTCTTAAGGGGACTCGATTAATAGAAGAATGATAACTTTATGATAAATTGAGGATATTTCAGCAGTTAAGAGGCTTTTTTAGGATATTATCGTCATAGTTGTCCTGTGTGTTTTCAATCATAATATAAAATATAATCTTTCTATCATACAATCTGATGCAAACCACACCATTAT
>VGTX01000062.1 GCA_016874315.1 Gammaproteobacteria bacterium
TTGTTGACCCTAGTATTATGACAATGTTGTCATTTATGCGTATGTTACCAAATACTTTTCAAAATATTCTTCGGAAATACCCCTTAGCTTGCTGGATTATTATGTTATTTTGCATGCATCTTTATCTCGAAGAAATGATGATCCAAAGATTAGCATGGTAAGACTGCAATGATTTATCTGAGGCATTTCAAAAATCCACCAAGTCTCACAATTGCAGCGCAAGTTACTTCTGCCGCAGAACGTCCTGGAAGTATTCCAATTTGTGCCATTCATGGTTGGCTTGATAATTCAGGGTCATTTCGGCCACTAATGGAAATGCACCCTAAATGGCCATGGGTCGCTTGTGACTTAATTGGACACGGTCAAAGTGCGTGGCGCACTCCAGATGCTTTTTATTACTTCCATGACTATCTCTGCGATCTGGGACTTTGGCTTGAAAATACATACCCTAATGGTGTGCATCTCATGGGGCACTCATTAGGTGCAGCAATTACCAGCCTTTTGGCTGGTCTTTTTCCGGATAAAGTGAAAAGTCTTATTTTGTTTGATGGTATCGGACCTTTAGTATCTACATGCGATGCTTTTCCAGAACAATTTCGCTTGAGTTTAAAGCAATTCCAATCACCACGGCCTTTACGAGGCTATGAATCGCTTGAAGCAATGGCCTTGGCTCGTCAAAAACGCCATCTGATTGAACTGCGCTCAACAGAAATTCTCGCTCAATATGGTCATAGAATTAATGAAAAAGGCCTTTATGAGTGGACGTTCGACCCAAAACTTTTTGGACTTTCACCCATACAACTCACTCAAGAACAAGTAATTGCAACACTAACACAAATACAATGCCCCGTCTTTTTCTTAAAAGCCAATCAAGGCTACCCTTATGAGCCCACCTTGTTAGCAGAACGAATTGCAGCAATCCGCAATATCGAGACACTCCATATCGATGGAGGACATCATGTTCATATGGATTGCTATCGTAGTGTTTCCGAGTTAATCGATTCTTTTTATGAAAGGCATAATATTAGATTTCAATGAATACCAACCAAACTGCCGCAATTTACCTACATAGTCCATGGTGTGTGCAAAAATGCCCATATTGTGATTTTAATGCTTATAGCCAGCCCAGCTCTTTTCAACTGATAGAGCAAGCCTATCTTCATGCACTCTTAAATGACATTCGCAGTACCAAACGATTTTTTCCACAATATTCGAAAATATCGAGCATCTATCTTGGAGGAGGCACTCCATCATTGATGTCCACACGCTACTGGGAAAAGGTGTTTGACTGCTTACGATCTGAATTTAACATCAATTTGCGCGAAATCGAAATTACAATGGAAGCAAGCCCAAATACACCATTAGAGTATTTTGAAAGTATCATGGACATTGGTGTTAATCGATTCTCTCTTGGAGTGCAAAGCCTCAACCCTCGCACCTTATCACTTCTGGGGCGCGACCATAAGGCTGAAGATGGTTATCGCGCTATTGAATTTCTACAACATCGTGCACGGGTGAATTGCGATCTGATCTATGGGCTCCGCGATCAAACTGTAGATGAAGCCATTTCTGATTTATCATTCATCACAAAGCATACAACAATCTCTCATCTTTCCTGGTATGAACTCCAAATCGAGCCTAATACAAAGTTTTATCAAACTCCTGAAATAAAAGGGGCAGATGAACATTTAGAGAATATAGAATCCTCTGCTCAAGAGTTTTTATCCGAATGGGAGCATTATGAAATTTCTGCATTTGCAAAACAAAAAGAATATTCTCAACATAATTGCACATATTGGACTTATGGCGATTACTTAGGATTTGGCGCAGGTGCGCATAGTAAGATTACTTCACTCCCAATGAATCGTAGTATGCGATTTTTTAAAACAAGATACCCAAAAGATTATATTAATAATCAAAAATGGATTTACGATCCTGGAGTTGATGAGGCCTTAGATTTTTTATTATTAAGACTTCGGTTATTTCAACCAATCATGCCGCATGAACTGAAAAAACTTTCGCCACAATCTCAACATCAAATTATCTCTTGGATTAAACACGATCGTCGATTAGCAGACTTTCTTTTAGAGGCTAAAGACAACAGCATTTGCATTAATCCTGAAATCCACTCTCATTTATCAACAATATTATTATGGTTTGATGAATGGCGATCAAACACAAGATTCTAAGTAACTTTGCAACATCAACATCGCAGCGATTGCATCAGTTGCATATTGTTTTTGTAAACGCGGAAAGTCCCGCATCATACTCCGTGCTTCTTGGGAGGTCCACTGTTCAGACCAATCAACAATCTGGCATGATGGTAGTAAATTATGAAGCTTTTTTTTGACACAAACGATATGGTTTAACAATGCTTTGTTTTCTGGTCGATCGCCTGGGTCGCCAAAAACGATCAATTCGATTTGCCATTTTTGAACGAAAGGTAGTAATAACTCAACTTGATTGACTTGCATTGCTATGCAATCTAATGGCCGCGCTGTCCTCGTAATTGTAGAACCTAAAGCAATCCCTGTTTTTTTAACACCACAATCTAAACCAAGACAATTCATAATATTTACTCAATGCACAAAACTTGCGCCTGGATCGACGCACCCAATCTGATCTGGTAAAAAGCCAAGAGAATGATAACATTCAATCCACATTAGCTCAGCCTGTGTGTCAAAAAGAGTTTTTTGACTGTATGGTAAAAAAAGCCAAATATTTTGAGAAAATTCATATTCAAGCTGCCCAGGCAACCAATTTAAATACCCAATACAAATTCTATACAAATCAGAAGGATAATGCCCTAACTCTAGGAGAATATCTTGTGTTGTGGTCAAATACAGATCTTGATCGAGCTGCGTTGTTCCTGACCAAAATTTACCTAGGTTTCTATGCATCACAAATCCACGATCGTGAGATTGTAATGGACCACCTAAATATACAGATTGTTGATGATAAAATATATTTTGATTTTTTGTTAACTCACTTAACGGTATTTTAAACGGTTTATTGATAATAAAACCTAAAGCACCCTGCTGAGAATGTTCACAAACATAAACCACACTGTGGACAAAAGGCTCTTCGTGATGCAGTGGAGTAGCAATCAGAAACCCATGACGATATGACATAACTCGAGTATTTATCCTTTCTGCTAAATGCGGTGCTACAAGCAGTTTGATTGAATTCTTTTACTTATAATGGATTAGAATAACGAATTATAAAAATTTTCTCAAGACAAGCTCATCGCTTGAAATATATATAATCTTATCTTTATCATGCAGTTATATTTAAAAATTATATTAAATATAGGTCTATGCTAAAACTTGCAGCTAAGATTAATTAAGAAACTAAGGCGTTCAGTTGTATATATCTGCGCACTATAACTTAATACATATCTTACTTACGAAAATGATATGTTACTTTTGATCAAGATAGATTAAAGCATCAGAGCGCATAATGCGAATACTATTATTATTCAGTATGTTATCGCGGACTTGTGACATTTAACCCCCAATTTTAAAATAATTTTTTGATAAAATATAAAATTTTTGATAAAATAAGCCGTATTTTAAAAAAAGGTCTAACATAATGAATCTCATACAAGAAATCGAACAACGAGCTCTTCGCACAGACCATCCGCACTTCAAAGTTGGAGACGAACTTGATGTCTCTATGAAGTTGGATGAAGGTCGTGCTCTATCCTTCAAGGGTGTTTTAATTGCGCGTAAAAACCGCGGTATTCGCTCCAGCATCACTTTACGTAAAACCACCCAAGGTGTTGCTGTTGAAAAGGTTTTCCCATTACATCACCCTCTTTTAACGATTACTCGCTTGAAGAAAGGAAGAGTACGTAGAGCGAAACTTTATTATCTACGTAATCTTGCTGGACGTGCTGCACGTATCCGTGAAGATGTTCGTAAAGATAAATAAACATTCAGCTATCAGCAGAATGCATGGCTCTGAGAGTTAGAGCTCCTCTAGCTCTCGGCTTTCAAAGATTTTCTCACTAAATTACTTTTGCTCCGTTTTCATAAAAAAATATCCGCTGATCATTGCAAATATTACCCACTGCACCGCATATCCATAGTGACGATATCTCTTATCGGAACGCCAGTTACTGTTTATTGATTGTTTTAATAGTCCAATATCCTCAACGCCCATCACAGTGCACTGCATTTTTGCAAGCTCATATAAAGAGCTAGATTGATAGCCATCCTCATTCGTCAGTGAAAATGGCGGCACAATCCAATCAATCACACTATATACAATAGGGGCTTTATCAAAAAGCACTATCTCATTTTGGTCATAATCATCGAGTGCACAAAAATAGTACTGCCGGTCGTCGCGATTTTGTAGAAGAATAAACTCTTTTTTACTTGAGGATGGCGAAATTTGAAAAATTCTCGTCTCAAGAGGGGTAGGCACCAAACTATCACGCTGAAGATGTTCTACGGTTGAATTGAGTGCATTTGCGCGATTTAATTGCCACTTTGCAAGGGATAGACAAATTAAACTTATAATGCAAAAAAATATACGCTCTGCTATTCTGACCCTATAACTTGGCGATGGAAAGGGTAAGATGGATGCACTAATTTTCATAAAAATCGCTTCTTTTATTAGTATTACAATTGCTGGGTTTAGCCTTTTGGGCTTGGGTCTTTCACACTTAATCAATCAACGCTCTGCGAGTTTGCAGATTGCGCTACAATATCGTGTAATTATCATGATCTGTGGCTTATTCACGGTAAGTCTAATGAGCCTCTTTTAGAGGCAATAAATCATGACAAATACGCACCACCATACCATATCTACAAAATGCCAGTACCAAGCAGCTGCCTCAAATGCAAAATGTGACTCAGTTGTAAAATGATTTTTTAACAGCCTGATTCCAATAATAAATAGAAAAATCGTCCCTATCAGAACATGTAACCCATGAAATCCAGTTATAAAATAAAAAATACTAGCATAGACCCCACTACCTAGTGTGAGTTTCAAGGCCTCATATGCGTGAAGATACTCAATAGCTTGACCGACTAAGAAAATACTTCCTAATAAACTTGTTAGAAATATGAAAAATGCTGTGATTTTGTTTTTTCCCTTCAGTAAAAAATGATGTGCGAATGTGAGCGTTAACGCACTGATTAGTAAAATTGCTGTATTTATCAATGGCCAACCCCAAGGCCCCACTCCTGCGATTGGAGGATGAAATGATGTATTGACTGGATTATCAAGTAATGGCCATTGTGCTTGAAACTCTGGATATAAAAACTCCCTAGTACTGATATGATATCCTTCAGCCCCACCAAGCATTGGGACACTAACAAGTCGAATATAGATCAATGCAGCCAATAATCCTGCAAAAAAACAGCACTCGGAGAAAATAAACCAAATCATCCCCATCCGAAAAGTTTGATACATTTTTTGATTATAAAGTTTTGCTAATGACTCAGTAACAACATCTTTAAACCATCGCCCGATAACGTATACACCTATAAAAAAACTAGATGCACTCAGTAAGGCCCCAAACCACATATGCCCATGCAACATTTCTGCAAAACCTGCCATGGTCAGCCCTAATATTATGCTAGTTGCAAATGGCCACCAACTTGAATGCGGTACGTAATATCCAGATGATTCTTGTATTTTATTAGTCATATTGTCATCCATGCTATATTTGTAAATTTTAAATTAAGAAGGCTCTTCCCATTCCTTCATTTCAAATAAAGCATAAGATAGCGTCATTGTATGAATATGAGTAGGAATTTCTGGATCGATAATGATTTTTAATGGCAATATTCGATGTTCATAAGGCTTTAATACTTGAGGCTGAAAACAAAAACACTCCAACTTCTTAAGAAATTTCGAGGTTACGGGTGGCGTCATACTTGGAATAGCTTGCAAAACATATGTTTTACTTGATTGATTCACAAGATGATAGACCAGTGTGTATGGTTCACCTGGATGAACATTTAATCGCGTTAACGATGGATAAAACTCAATTTGACGGCGCCTATCAGCATTGGCATCAAACTCAAGTAAAATTTGACGCGAAACATCAATTTTATACATCCCTTCATGGTCGTATTGTCGCAATGCCTTACCATCAATGCCCGTTTTTTGACATAACACATTATAGAGGTAAGGAAAAATACAAGAAAATACGATCATAACCGCAACACAGCTCATTGCGGCTATAATCTCTCGATGATGACGACTCTTCACGTTGCCTCACAATTACTCTTCATCACAAAATGTATGCAACGGTGCAGGTGTAGGTACTGTCCACTCCAATCCTTCAGCCCCCTCCCAGCATTTTTCATGCTCAGCCTTCATGCCTCGCCATTTTGCAGCAATCAAAATATAAAAGAAAAATACTTGTGACATTCCAAAAATAAAAGCCCCTACAGAGGCTACTTGATTTAAACTGACAAATTGCAAAGAATAATCTGGCACACGCCGAGGCATTCCTGCCAATCCAATAAAATGCATTGGAAAAAAAGTTAAATTCACGGAAATAAACGAAAGCCAAAAATGCAAAGTGCCTAATAAATTGGAACAATAATGCCCAGTCCACTTTGGATACCAATAATACACCCCAGAGATAATTGCAAAAACTGCTCCAGGCA
>VGTX01000063.1 GCA_016874315.1 Gammaproteobacteria bacterium
ATCTAGGTTAGAATCCAAGGTAGGTCTTTATACAGCATAAATTAGGGTATCTGTGGGATTTCAACTCAGTCTCGGTTTGAAGCTTGGCTCTAAAACAACATTAAAGAATTTTTTTCCGGGATTACTGAATCACGATTTTTTCAGCGATCTTTCCGTGAAACTGCAAAATGGAACTCCACTTGTTCAAGTTATTTACGGTGGAAGCCAAACAGGAAAATCACATCTTCTTAAAGGCGCATGCCATGAACTTGCCTCACATGGGCATCAAGCTGGATATATTGACCTAACTTGTGTCACTGACCTTGAAATCCTTAAAGGGCTTGAACAGTTAAAAATGATTGCATTCGACCATGTCGAATCCATTATCAATTCAGAAGAAACTGTACAGCAGCTCAAAAATTTCATTGAAATTTCTATTCCTATGAGACGACAAATCTTGATTTCAGGCCGTCAGCTCCCCTCTGCATTAAATGATATGCCTAATATTAGCTACTATCATTTACAACCACTCATCGAGTCAGATTTAAACGATTTCTTAAAAATCAAATCCGAAGAGCGAGGCCTCATCCTACCAGAAGATATTCAACAGCTGATTTTAACGAAATCCAAGAACAATCCAAATGTGATTGTCGATCAACTCAATCTTATTGAAGAACGTTGCGATCATGAGAAGAAAAAGCTCTCGCTACGATTTGCGAGAGCAATTTTAACTCAATCTGACAATATTTCTGTATAACATTCTTCAGAAAAATTATTAGACTCTAGCTGATCGGAGTCCTGAGGGCGCTTTGCATATATTTGCTTTCTCCAGTGCTTGCGACAAACTGAGTGATAATGCATATTTCCACCAATTTGAATTTTTGCACCGGTTGATACGACTCGACCCTGATCGTCCACTCTTAACACCATCGTTGCTTTCTTACCGCACCAACAGATTGTTTTAAGTTCTCGTACTTCATCAGCTAAAGCTAACAGCCTAGCACTTCCAGGAAAAAGCTCCCCCTGAAAGTCGGTACGCAATCCATAACACATCACTGGAATGTTGATTGTGTCGACAAAGAGTGAAATCTGGTCAACTTGTGCAGCTGTTAAAAACTGAGCTTCATCAATCAATACACAATCAATTCGCTCCATTAAATGTGCCTGCTCAAGTCGTTCAAAAAGATTATCATGAACACTATAGGTATGAGCGTCCGCCGAAAGTCCAATTCGTGAACCAATGACACCAAATCCTGAGCGACAATCAAATTCTGGCAGCATCAAAAATGGGCGCATATCGCGTTCACGATAATTATAAGCGACTTGTAACAAATTCGTTGTTTTACCAGCATTCATTGCAGAATAAAGAAAAAATAGTTTTGCCATCTGAATATAAAAATGAACATAATGCCCACATTCTATCAGAATTTGTTGTGAACTACACCGATCTGATTAGAAACTGAATCGAGTCATAATGACTATTTATTCTGAATATTCCTATGTGCACGACAATCTTGAACGTTATAATTATCGCTTTCCATGGATTCATCATACTCATCCACAGGCTTTTCTGCTTTTCGATCTGCAATCGTTTTGCTTAAAATCAAGGCCACTGTCGTTAAACCACCAGCTATTAAATTAGAAAATCCAGAGGAATTATGCTCATCTTTGCTTTCTTGAATGTCAAAATTGTCAGTGCTTCTCTCTTCCGCCATAACCACAGCTCCACGCATAAGACTTAAGAAATACTCTTATCCTCAATGTAGGATAAATCTGATTGAAAAACTAAATACTTCAAAACACAGATCTTATCAATTTCGATTTAAAATTGATGTAACAGTTGATATCCCCATGTTTCATAGGCATAGATTTTAATTAATTTAATAATGCCATCACACAACCCCCACCTTGAAGGCAGTTTACTTCAATGAGATAATCGTACGCATAATTTGGCGATAGTGAACCGATAACATGACACAAAATAAAAAAACAGCCCTTAACTCAACAAGAAACTCAGACTATACACAGTGGTATCTTGATGTTATTTCCGCAGCCGACCTGGCAGAGCATTCATCCACTCGCGGAGCAATGATCTTAAAACCTTGGGGTTATGCTCTATGGGAGCGCTGCCAAAAAATATTAGATGAAGCATTTAAGAAAACAGGGCATCAAAACGTTTACTTTCCTTTACTTATCCCCCTAAAGATGTTTGCAAAGGAAGCTCAGCATATTGATGGATTTGCAAAAGAATGTGCTGTCGTTACACACCATCGCTTAAGCAAAAATGCAGATGGACAGCTTGTGCCTGATGGAGAGCTAGAAGAGCCATATGTGATTCGTCCAACAAGTGAAATGATTATCGGAGAGGCTTTTTCACGCTGGGTAGACTCATATCGTGATTTACCAATTCTGATTAATCAATGGGCAAACGTTATGCGCTGGGAAATGAGAACTCGCTTATTCCTAAGAACCTCTGAAATTTTATGGCAAGAAGGTCACACGGCACATGCCACAGCTAAAGAAGCACGTGAAGAAACCCTTCTCATGCTCTCAGTGTATGAAAATTTTATTGAAAAAACGCTCAATATTCCTGTTATTACAGGAATGAAACCGATGATTGAGCGATTCCCTGGCGCTGAAGAAACCTATACCCTTGAAGTGATGACGCAAAATCAAAAAGCACTTCAAGCTGGAACATCTCATTTTATGGGGCAAAATTTTGCAAAAGCTTGTGATATTCAGTTTACCAGCGCTGCAGGCCAAAAAGAGTTTGCTTGGACAACCTCATGGGGAATGACAACACGACTGATTGGGGCACTCATTATGGTTCATGCCGATGATTGCGGATTGGTTCTCCCAGCTCCACTTGCACCTTATCACGTTGTTATTTTGCCAATCTTAAAAAATCGTGACAGTGATGCAATTGTTCTGAAAAAAGCCCAAGAAATCCAAGAAGAAATTGAATCTCTATTCTTCGAAAAAGAACCAATTCGCGTTCACATCGATCGGAGAGATATCCGTGGTGGTGATAAAAACTGGCAATGGATCAAGAAAGGCGTCCCATTGCGCATTGAAATTGGTGAAAAAGAGATTGAAATGGGCACATGCTCATTAAGTATTCGATATAAAGATCGTGACCCACTCACCCGCATGAGCTATTCTCTTTCAGATTTCTATGCAAATATCCAATCTATTCTGGCCGATCAGACTCGTCATATGTGGGATATGGCAGCAAATTATCGCCAAAAAGCGCTTTATGATGTGCAATCTTATGATGAGCTTAAAAAAGCAATTCAACAACAAAATGACTCAGAAGAAAAAGCCCCAGGATTCTTTAGTTGCTTCCTTGCTGATACACCAGAGCTTGAAGCTCATTTAAAAGCCTTAAATGTCACAGCACGATGCCTACCAATGAACGCCCTTGCTGAAAAAGGGGTCTGTATTATCACAGGCCAACCAGATTCTCCTAAAATGATTCTTGCAAAAGCATATTAATCATTCCCTCGCGGTACAGATATCGAAGAATAATCTTCTTTGATATCTGTATCAACCACTTATGTATATCTTAATCTAATAATGATATAATATTTTCATACTATTTATTCATTATTAATAAGTTATGCAATCAACGTTCTCCGAAATTTTCAGACTAATTCAAGAAACTGATTTTAAAAATCCTAGCGCGCTTACCTATGAAAGTGCCATAGCTCTCCTCAATCAAAACCCAATTGCAAAAGCCATCTTAGAGCGATACTTCCCTGATAAACTTAAATCCTTTTTAAGAAACCTGAGTCATCTATATCGAGATTTGCGTCATGAAATACGACCACAGCAAAATATTCATGATTTTACAAATAACAACATTCAGCGCAATGATACGATCGAAGTATTGCAATGGTCACGCTCTCAACTAGAGGAATATCATATTGCGATTACAGAGGAGAATGCATCATCAGTGGCTAATGATTTTTGCAATAGAACTCAAGAGCTCTGCACACCATCGCATATTCAACGGCTTTATCCAGAAAAAACCTCTGCGCAAATCAGCGCTATTGTCATCGATTTTAAAGATTTTATTGAATATATTTGCCAATCTTCACAAACAATAGAGCTCTTGCCTATATTAGTCGCATATTATCTTGATGTGCATAAGCAATCAGAAGAAGAGCTCGCTGACCATGTTTTTTCATTTTTAAACGATCTGAATTCCTCTCGCGTAAGCAATAAGGATGTCCACCCTAAAGTGATAAGTGCAAATCACCCCTTATCGAAAGGGATAGACCGTGACTGGTCCTGTATCAAAGGACTAGAAGAGGACATGACATATACGCTATTACTGCGTAATCGCGCAAAAAACACAGAACAATCCTCAGCACTTCAAACACGCACCAATGCAGTCACCCCCGAAGAATACACTCAAGCTCTTTTCGATTGGGTTATAACACACAATCAATCCCTGTCATCCGAATTCATTAATCTGATTATTGCAATAATCGTTGATGAAAATTATCAGCTATCACAGTCACAACATGAATCTTTTTACCTTTCTTTTGAAAATGCATCGCAAAAAGAAGCGATTCTCAGTCGCCTCGTAACATCAAAATATAATCAACTTTTAGAAGAATGCGGTCAAATCACACACACCTCGCAATCAGATTTTCTAAATTATTACTATGCACTATATCCTGACCTACTAGAATCCGGGTTGTTATCTATTGAAAAGATCGATTGTGCACACGCGCTGCGTGCAAACAAACCAATCATGATAGAGCTTCGCAGAAAATTCAGTGCCTATATTGCACTCCCACAGATTCATGAAACAATTTTTTATAAACCTAATACACGACTCACTGAGTCCTTAAGACAGTATATAAATTTTGTAGCGCTATGTGATTTCATCAAAGATACTCCTCATTTATATGAGAATCTTATTCAATCAATCGAAGATTTGACTCCTGATGCCCTTTTCAATTACACATGGAATATAAAAAATTATTTGCAATTGCAGCATGCTATAAAAGCAGCGCACAACCACTCACTATCTCTTCAGTTTAGTCAGGACGATCAAAGAGCATTTGAGCAAATTCTGCATGAAGACATATCTCAGCTAATACAAGAAGGGTTATACCGTCATTTTGAATCCATGATTACTCAACCATCCGCAACCGCTGAAGCCATGGTGAACAAGCTTGCAACAAATGGGCTTTCATCAACTGACTTGGAAACTCTCTCCTTTGAAAAATCGATTTATTTCTCAACATTCTTTATCAAAAAATCTGAAAATGGCGAATCGACAATCATTGATTTAAACGATAGTGAGTCTGCGAAAGAACTTCAATCCAGTCTCATAGAACAGCTGTCGAGCCTGATGAGTCCTCAATGGGTAGAAGCACTCGATCGAATTTTATACCCTATGGGTCTTTTTAATTCATGTATAAATGTTATTCAATCAATTAAAACTGAATTTAGCTATGACAGATCGGATGTATCACGAAAGTTACTCGAATGTTGTGAAAGAATTGATATACTTCAATCACGCATTATTCGCGAGTCCTATCAAAATCCACTCTTCGAGTTATTTTTATTAGATAGCCCACAGACTATCCAAGCTCTTTTTGAAACACAAACCTTATTGATAGAAAAGATATCCAAAGAAAAAGCACTATATAAGCCAGAGCGGCGTCACTTAATTCGTATAAATTTTAATCGAATGACTACCCATAAAAATGATTACACGTTGTATTGTGCTCAAGATACTCTATTCAGAATGTATAGCATGATGATTGCTGATTTTATGCGTATACATTTTTCTGAAATACAATCACGTCCGCTCGATCATATTGATAGATTTGACCGAGAGCTCATTCGTATGATTGCACGTGCGAATTTTTCATTAGAACATAAAAAAGAACTTTTACATATTCTCGTACCACTCGATACACTTAGCCTTAACCAACATCCGTATTTTTGGCAGTTTTTATATAGCATAGCAATCGATCGAGCCTTATTAGAGTATTTTACAGCACAGCTACATAGTGAGCAAAAAAACTCAGTTCTTTTAACGACAATATTGGCAAGTTCAGGTTACGAAGATTTTGTTACCATGAAACATCTGATCGAACAAATCGATCGGGAGTATTTGCAAGAAAAAAATCTTTTTGATGCGGACACAACGCCGATTGAATCCTTAAAGATTTTTATTGATGAAAACGTGTTATCAGATAAAACTCTTTTTGTCGCATTTAAAGCATGTTTAACGCAAGAACATTATGAGATGGCATATTTTTTATGCACCACAAAGATTGCAATCTCATACGATAGATTGAGAATTATCACGAATTTGCATCCGAATTTACCTAAGAAAATTCAGAATGCTATTATGGATAATTATTTTTCTTATACAAAAAATCCGTTTTCGATTGCATCAAAAATGCAAAATATTCTTGAAATGCTACGGCCACTGGTTATAGATCTACGGAACACACAAGGATTCTTAATACGCCATTATCATTTACCTTTGAATAATGAGACTCCATATACTTATTTTCGAGCCATTTTACAATCAGAAGAGCTCTATCGAAATTGCGATACACTCGCAGATGTATGCTCTATCCTTGCCTTACTTGACATTCTACCCTCTGCAATT
>VGTX01000064.1 GCA_016874315.1 Gammaproteobacteria bacterium
TATGCGAGAAAAAGTACAGCAACAAATGCAAGATAACCCTGAACCATTCAAAACAATTAAATATAAACTCCCCAGCCAATTACAAGAAATACTGGATTTAGAACAACCCATTCTAGTCCCAACCAATCAATCAGATAATCAAAATCATCCAGAAGTAACCACGACAGCATCTTCTACCATAATAGATAACATTGAGGATAAAACTATTACGCCTCCGTCTGAAAATCAGACTCTAGAACGGTCTCATTCAACGAACAATAATGAACCGTTAGAAATACAATCTGAAATTAAAAATGAACCAACGAACCTGTCTACACGTCTTAATCGCTACTGGAATGGCTTCTTAATTATTGTGGGAATTACGATCGTTGGATTTAGTTTTGGGATAGGCTCCCCATTAGGGATAGGACTGACATGTCTCGGTGCCGCTGGACTGACTCGGGCTTACGATCAAATTACTACGCAACATGAAGCAGAATCTCTGGATGCTCGCAATCGACGTAACACGATCATATTGGCTACAAGCTTAATTATCTTAGGGCTAGTGATTGGCAGTATCACAATGGGGATTGGGTCTCCATTAACAGTAGCATGCGTATGCATTGGCCTTGGATTATTTTCCGAAATCATCAGTGCTAATATGCACCACCATCGACGAAAAAAAATACCAGAACAGAGTCAATTGCTGCATAGCCTTCAATCTGCCAAAGCAAAAAAAACCAAGAGAAAAATTAAACCAAAAAAATCTGTTGTGCAGCGCCTCCTCCCCAAATTCCTAAACACATCATCAAAAAAAACAAAGCCTACTACGATTACTCCCGATCAATCTAAATAAATAACTCTGTGGCTGAAGAATATAATCCATGCTATGCTTTGGCCACAGATGATCAGCATACTGTAGAATATGTCTCGCCCTATAAAAATAAGTCTTTACACGATGATTTTACTGATGACGATTGGAGTGGTTATAGCGTCATTATTCTTTAGAAAAACTGAGCAAATATCTCCTGAAAATAAAGAACTTTCTGCTTTAGCACAGGGACAAGATGCTTTTGAAAGACGAAGTTGGCAACGTGCGGAGCATTATTTAAAACTTGCAATTAATGAGCAGTCGGATGAGGCTCGTTATTATCTGGCTTCTTTATGGAATCAATCGGATGAACACCGGACTCAACACTCAACAGATGAATATCTTGATTTATTAAAGCCACTGCTTGCGCAAGAAGACCTTAGAGCTGGTAGAGAAATGGGAATTCACCTTATTCAACAGGCAGAAAATCGCACACATTCGAAAGATTATGATAAAGCAGAAATTCTGAATCATGCGCAGTTTTACCTAGAACCTGTGGCACAATCAGGCGATGCATTTGCAGAATATCTTCTTGGATGGACATATCTTAACCTTGAAGTGCCACAGTTAGATTTGGCACGCCAATGGCTCACAAAAGCTTCAGAAACACTGGCTGATGGACGTCCAGCATACTATTTAGCATTAAGCTATCTTAATGAAATTGATAACTTTGATTCAGAATCGTTTATGAGTGCATTAGAAAAAGCTTGTGACAAGAATTTTTCTCCAGCACAAGATCATCTTGGACGTTTTTTATTTTACCCCAATCCTTGGATAAAAACAGATCTTGAGAAAAGTCGCGAGTATTTTGAGAAAGCGAGTAAAGCTGGGGATTTATCATCAATGTATCATTTAGGATTATGGTATATCTCAAATGAATTAGATGATGCGCAAGGTCTTGAGTGGTTGAAAATTGCAGCAAAATTTGGTCATGGTGAAGCTGCGTATTATCTTGGGCGCAGAGCAGAGCAAGCGTATGATGGCTCATACGCAAGAATTGTAGAGTATTATGAATCCGCAGGACGACTTGGATGTGCCCTTGGATATAATCGACTTGGTTTATTATATCTTGAAGGAGGGTATGGACTTCCTATTGACATCGATATAAGTCGATCGTATTTCGAAAGGGCAGCAGAGCAAGGCTGTGCTGCAGCAGAGAATAATCTGGGATTGTGCTATTTTTATGGAATATTCCCATCCGATCGGACAGACCAAGAAGCAAAAACTTGGTTTGAAAAAGCAAAAGCGCATGGTGATTTAAATGCAGCACATAACCTTATGATTATGGAAACAATGTCACTGACCTAACTACATATCCTTACATGGCATTTTGTTAGAAGCATACAGAAACTCATCTTTATCGATTCAAAGTTAACCAGAGGTACGAGTAACACCCCCTTCGCACAAGATGAGCAATCTTTATATCGACGTCTCGACGATCTTACTTAGGTTTTAGCAAGAAATTTAGCGGTAGTGTAGAGGGCACAACAAGTACTTTTGATGAAATGGTACTTTCTGCATTGGATGAAATTCAGCACTTAATCCGAGATTGATTTTATAAAAGTACAGCTCTCCTATGGCCTTTCTGGAACAACTCATATAATCACATTGCTTTTGCGCGCCACCAATTAATGTCGTTTATATTAGTCATTATCATTTATAATGATTGTTATAAAAGCCTTTAAGCGGTGCAGTTGTTGTATCAAAACAAGAGAGCGATAGGATATCGAGTACTTTTGTATATGAAGAAATTAAAAAAATTTATCACAAGTAAGTTATGGGATGTAGACAAAGTTCTATATCAAATCGATTTCATCAAACGATACAAGTAATGAAATTAATAGCTTTTATTCAGATGAGAAAGTAAGTCCAGCCATGAATGTATTATCAATTTATCATTTAGAATTATGATATATATATCGAATGAGTTCGATGATGCTCAAGCCCTTGAATGGTTAACAATTGCTACAAATGATGCATTATTTTATATATCGGCAAGTTAATCTATCATTTCAGGCAAATGCAACCACTCTATAATTTCTTCTTTTGTGGCTAATAAATAAGAATTTGAAAAAAAGTCTTTCACATTGGCTTTTTTATAATCAAGGGCATATCGCACTTGAATCAAAGCTGCCTGATAATCTTCGTAGCGAATGTCATTTTCTTGCATGCTTATCGTAAATGGATCGGAAAGTCTTGATGCAACATCTTCATTTGTTTGAATCAGATCGAGTAATTCTTTTTTTGATAAAAACTGATTTTGATTAGCCACATATTCAGCGTACCCTTCATCTTTCCAGATTGGAATGAAACGCATGATGATTCCTTTCCAGCGGCCATAATATTCATGGACCATCTGATGAGTAAACTCGTGTACAATCACTGTTTTATATAAATTCAAATCCACACTGTCGTCAAAATTGCCATATACATATGTATAATTTTTCCTTGGCTCGTAATGACCACCGACGTATTCATGATATTCCTTGATTTCCTGAAAAGGATGTATGAATTTCTTTTTCTGGCAGAGTTTGAAGTGAATGTTGTGATGAAAAAACGGTGATGTTTGTAATTTTTCGATCACATCAGGAATGATCGTATTAATTTTTTGAGATGATATGATATTTTCGCAATAGAGTTCTATTTGTGGACTGACAGACTCATATTGCAATCCGGGCTTCCACTCAGGGGTTAACACCCATTCTAATGGTTCCAAAAAATTTGGTATACAAATTTGAATTAAAAAACCATATAGCATTTGAATAGATATCAAGAAGACTCTATTTTTTTGCTTTGCAAGAAAAGACATTTCTGTGCTTTGTTTGAAATATAAAGGAGTTCGGGAAATAAGTAGTACAACAAGGGAGATAATCAGATCGTTAAATCCCCAAAAAATCTCATGCGTTGTGTTAAAGAAAATAAAATAACAAGGAATAAACATAGGTAATGTGGCATAAGAAAAAATCTTATGCTGCGAATTGACCCATCGACGACCTAGGGTAAACGTATAAAAAAATCCGAGGCTCGCATGTGCAAAAAGAGTCACGCCCATGATATCAAACCATAACCGCCCCACTATATCAAATATCAATGCCAATATGAGGTCCCATAGTACAGATACAGTGATGTAAAATGTTTTCTGGACTCTTATTAACCACCACTCTTTATCAAGAATATTATCATGATTGATATACGAAATAAGCAAGGCAATTCTCCTGGATGATCAATAACCGTTTAACTAAAAAGAACATCCTGATCTAAAGTGATGTCGGCTTTCTTTATCATTGTTTTTTTGCTTCAATGCATGCACGGTTCTACCTGAACAAAGAGCTTACCTTACTTATCTTAAAAAAATCTATTAATTATTAAATAATGAATTCATACGTTACACGCAATCCCGATATTTTCGAGAAATTGTATATTCTTGGATAAAAACTGGCAAAATACCTGCATGGCGCTTAATCTAAATACAACATACTTTATAGTGATGACTTTATAATTATTTATGCAATCTGCAAACCTGGTATATCCAATCTATGCTATTCAAGGTATAAGTACCTGTCGTGAGGTATTACGTCCTACGGACTGGGCACAGCGTTTTGCAGGTAATTTTTCAACCTTTGACAAAGGTCGCATTCAATACTCAAAACACATCTATCCTAGCACCATTGAAAATGTCACGTCTTTAATATGTGACAGCTTTATTGAAGAAGCCTATCCTCTCTTTTGGAAAGAGATTATGGCTTTTGCCAAAAATAACTGTTTAATTATTTTTATAAAAAATGACCCATTCAGTGATTTTACTGTCCTCTAATCGATCGAACGCGTTGAGCCTCTGCTTTGGCACGATCGCGAGCATCAAAACTTTTAATTCTGTGCTTTTCTAGGGTTTTGATAAAAAAATCAACAGAGCTCATATTCTGCTGGCTAGAAGAAGGCCCTAAAAACCAACCCCACAGTCTTTTTAAAAAATTCATCACAAAACACCTCCACTCACTTCAGATCGTTCGACCATAAATCTTTTTTAGATTTGGCTGAAAGATCGAATATCGACCCTCTTAAGCATTTATTATAAGCTGAAGTTGACCATCTAGTAAAAGCAGTCAAAAAAACTAGAGGAAAATAAATCGGGCCGAGTTTTTAATTTAATAATACATTTATATTCAATGCGATATGGAATAGAATAAGGCAAATTCAGAATTCAAAAATGAAAATTTATGCTTAAAAATAAAGCTCCCATTATTGTTGTGTTAAATGAAGTTTACTCAGATGGAGTGGGAGATTTTGAGCACTTTAGAACAATTATGGCCCATTTACTCACTCAAGAAGAATTTAAAGATTATCATTTTGTGGGAATTGTTGGATACGCATCAAGAAAAATCTATCAACTCGGACATAAGATTGACGAAAGTGCAACGCACAGGTTAAATCAACGATTACTAAAAGAATGCCATGAGATTGCAACGCCGTTTCAGAATTTTGAGTATGTTATAGGACAAATTCACTCAGACACCCTTAAGTCTGAAGCAATTTTGCGCAATATTCAATTGGCAGAACAAATCCTTATTGTCTCATTCGGTTTTTACATTGAGCAAATGTATGGTAAACACGTCTCATCAAATACGATTGTGAAATATATAGGGGAGCATGAATCTCTAGAGGCATTAGCAAAATTAGGCAATGAAAAGAAATGTCTAACGCGCTCTTTGGGTTTAACATCTGGGTGTTATGGCCTGAAAATTGGAACCGCAACTCATCATTCGCAAGAGCAGTTGTATGAAATTATTCAATCATACGATCCAGAATTTACATCAAAGATTTTAGAAGTATTTGGTCACGAAAATATTGCAGATTTTTTTGAAGAGTATTTATGTATCCCAGCGTACTATAACACTGGTGAATCATTTGCAAAGTTCATACAAGTGATCGTAACGAATCCACACATGACAAAAGATAAAAAAATATGCTTTTATCAAACAGGATTAAAGGAGGCCAACCTCATATCGATGCTGAATGAATATGAACTAGAATTCATCTCATCGCAAACAACTCAATTAATTCAGTCAGATACGCAGCATATCAATGCAGCCCCCATAAAAATCATGCACGGCTTTCGCGTATCCGATGAGTGCTATACAGCTCTTATGCAACTGGCTGGCATAGCTGGTGTTTCTGGAGATAATTCGTTAGAAAAGGCGATCTCACTGAATGTGCTACCTTGTTATATATCTACAAACGAAAAAGAATTTAAAACATTACCGGAAATTCAAAGAATCACACAACTTGCTCAAATTTCTATACCAAAATCGGTAAGAAGATCTTTTCACATATATTTCGATCCAGATATATACCATGAGGGCTATGAAAAATCGCATCCATTCAATGAAATAAATTTTCAAGAAATGAAAAAATACTGGCCAATTGTGGTTGATTATTTAAGAGAAAACTACAATTTCTATAACTGCCTTAATACAATTTTAAAAGAAAAGACAGAAATATTCTCAAATATCAAGCCTATTCTTTTCAGGCAATTGACTCGAATAAAAGAAAATACGAAGCACATAATTTATTCGGGAGTAAATTCCATAGCTCCTCCACCAAATCGCCCTGAGAATAAATAAACAATAATTCAGT
>VGTX01000065.1 GCA_016874315.1 Gammaproteobacteria bacterium
TGATATCCTTTAAGGAGAGAATACTTCTTAATAAATGTTTTTTAATTTTTTCAAGGATTGTCATGAAGATGAATGGCTATCAACTTGTCATCACTGTGTTTGGGAATCGCCAGTATCTTGCTGTCTTGCAAGGCACCCTTCTAAAGTATTTTTTTGTTGAAACTCAATCACATCACTCTGCTGTTGGGCAGATATATTGTGGAAAAGTTGTTCGGATGATGCCTGGAATTGATGCAGCTTTTGTAGAAATCGGTCAAGAACGAGCGGCATTTTTACATAAAAAAGATATGTGTACTGGAGTCCCGTCGGCTGGTCAAAAGGTTTTGGTTCAAGTCCTCAAAGATCCAATTAGCACAAAAGGTGCACGACTCACAACGGATTTGACAATTCCTTCCACATATTTGGTGTATCAGCCATTTGCTCATGAAAATGGCATCTCTCAAAAAATTACCAGCGAAGATGAAAGAACTCGTTTGCGACAGTGGCTTGTAGAGCTTGATTGTAAGGGGATTATTATACGGACAGCAGCTCAAGGCGCTTCTTATGAAGAGCTCCAACGAGATTATGAATATCTAATGCTTGTTTGGAATGGAATTCAAGAATCCATGCGTGCACTTCCTGGTCACGCAGGCCCTCAGCGTATTTGGGCTGATTTGGATGCACCTTTGCGGATTATTCGTGATCTGGCAAAATTACAACTTGAAAAGATATATGTCAATTCAGAGACTCTATATGCCAATATAGTTGCGTTCATGAAGGATTTTTTCCCACATATTCAAGCAGATATTGTTTTTGAAAAAGGATCGATAACAGGGCTATCTCGCTTTCAGATTGCTCATCAAGTTATGCAATCCCTTGCTGCTAAAATTCCCTTGCTTTCTGGCGGTACAGTGATTATTGAGCAAACAGAGTCGATGGTTACCGTAGATGTGAATACTTCAGGCTTTATTGGGTCTGCAGGAAAAGATGCTGACGATACAATTCTTAAAACAAATCTGGAAGCCGTCGCTGTGCTCGAACGACAAATTCCGCTAAGAGAGCTTGGTGGAGTCATTGTCATTGATTTTATTGATATGCAAAATACCGACCATCGAGCACAACTTGAAAAAGCCCTCGAATCTGCATTTGAATCTGATTTGATGCCAACACAAATTTTCCCTATTTCTCCAATAGGGCTGGTTCAAATGACTCGTAAAAGAACAACAGAGTCTGGATCGAGAAAATTTTTGCTCCCATGTCCTTGTTGTAATCATGGGCATGTTTTAGTAGATGCACAGTTACTACTTTTGAAGGCATTAGCATATCTGGAGCGTATTACATGTCGTGAAAATGTACGTGTTGTGATCTTAGCGGCTCGCCCAGATGTGTTAACTTTTTTCAATACAGAGCGTCAGCTATGGATAGATTATCATGGTTTTGAAAACGCAACTTGGGAAACTCGTGAAATACATGGCGTACATAATGAGTTAACAGTTTCTGTTTTGACGGCGAGCGATCTAGAATTGTAGAAGAGACCCGGCCTCGATCAATGAAGGAGTTGTTGTTTAAATGAAATTTCACAGGACATGGATATACACCTTCAGTCTTGGATTATTAGTAATCACAGCAATTCTTTGGCAAGAATTTCAAGGCTTAACCTGGAGCGATGTCCAAGCAAGCATTGGGCACTATAATATTTCAGCTGATAGCGTCACAGTTCGCGGCGGTCTTTTTTCTACTTTGCAAATAAATGCACACGCGATCAATATTGATAGTAATTTGGCTATAGATAACAAGGCTCCTTCCTGGCAGTCCTATTTTGCTGACCTTTGGGTCAAAAAAGTCGGAGCATATTACAATATTGAGATTATCGGATATAAAGATCTTTTGATTAAAGATATTTTTATTAATCAAAGTTACAATCCAAACAAAAAATCCTTTGTATACCATATCAATCAATTAGATTGGGTTTTACCATGGGGAGATTGTATTTCTGTTCAAGCCGATCGAGATCATGTATTCAAAATTGAACAAGAAAAAAATAGGTACAATATTGTTTTTGATGCTGGCACCATATTGTTCCCTGAATGGTTTCCATGGGAGTCTTTAGAGTGGTCGGGAGTGTGCGCATATGATAAGACTGATGGGCGACTAGAAGCTCAAATCAATCATACGAATTATGTTTGGTCTTTTTTACTAGATTCAGATTGGATTGAGATTTTCAGAAATAGAGAGTCTGTTTTCACAGGATATTTGAACGAAGATACTTGGGAGTGTGCTGGCACGGTTTCAATTCAATTACCAACATCAACAAACGATCGCATTGATATTCGGGGCTTGAAATACGATTTGTCCAAACAAGCACTCCATATTGATGGAGATCTGAAAAATGATTATTTGGAGTTGCGAGGATGGAAAGTTGATTATTCTCTAGATGCTCCAAAGCAAATATTATTTACTACAAAAATTTTGAAGACTCCTTTGGGACTTGGTGAGAATTTACAAACAACTTTTGTTATAGAATTACCGCCACAGCTGAGTGGTCAATTAACATGGAAATATCCTTTTCAATCCGAAATTGAAGATCTTTTTTTTAGAATAGATCGTGGTGGATTATTTCTTGAATTTCCAAAACAAATCCTAGGTGTTTCTCAAGCGACCATTCAAAAAAAAAACAATAACCTACACTTGCAGTTAATTAATGTTAATCGCGATCTTGAAACTCAGCTAACTTACAATCTGAAATTAAAAACGCTCGAAGTCTTGCTATATGGGATACAAGAACATAACTTGCTATGGCATAGCTCTGGCTCAATCAGCGAAAAAGAATGTTATCAAAATATCTTGACTACTGATTTTGAGGGCTTGCAATCCGTATTCTTTCATTTGCAATATGATTTATCAAATATGTATCTTAGAGCGCAAGGATGTGTGCCTGGCCAATCCGATCTGTTACATGCTGAATGTAATTTTCGTGATAACGAATATTATTTCGATATAAACTTACCCTATTTTGCAGGTCAATGGACGCATCATTCTTACAAATCCTCTTGGATTTTGAATGGAACATGGTGTGATTTTCAAAAGTGCCAATATGAATCCCAAAAAATTTCGAGTAAAAGCAAAAATCAATCTCCATGGGTTAGCCTCTATGAGACAATACAGGGGCAAGTAAAAAAGTGTAAATTCTATGGAAAAACACTTCATAATGTCTCATTTGAACATGCTTATTGGCACGATATTGATGAACACCGCTGGAGTATTATTGGCCAAGATTTTTCTTCTTATATTCGAGAATATCAAGAAGATTTATTTTGGAAGAGAGAGTGCTCAATTCTCTTTAAAGAGGGGCAAGAAATTTTTGCTCCCGTGTATGGTGGGCCATGGATGGTCTCCTTGTATGAGTCCGATCACGATCAGTTGAAATGGTATTTGAAAGCAGAAGATCTGTTTATAGAGGATTGGACATCTGAGTGGCTAACTGGACTGAATTTATTAACAGGGCATATTTTCTCAGACGATCAGCTTCGATGTTTTTGGGAAGAGGGCTCCGTTGTGAATCAAGTCATCGCACATGGCGTATGGGACCACCAATCTTTAGGAATTCAGTCGCTAGAGTTAGTCAGCGGTGCATTAACACTCACTGGTGAAGGCTCGTATCTCGTTGAAAAAGACTGGTTAGATTTAGGTATTGTTTTTAAACCAAAAGTTGCGCAAGCAATATCATCGTTGATGATGCTATGGAATCCGTGGGCCGTTGGCGTTTCACTTTTTGGTGTACAGTCGTTAGGCTCAGCAGTGAATGAGTGGAATGAGCAATTATATCACCTTCAAGGGCGTGTTAATGATTGGTCGCTGGAGCGCTGGGAACCCGAGGTGCGTGCTTTGAAAATTACTACCTCTAAAAATAAAACAGACCTTAGAGAAATTTCTGATTGAAAGTATAAAAAATGGTCCTACATTTCACACGATTTGTGATGTCTGATATGTGGCCAAAAATAATCCATCTCTTGTAGCACATCTGGACCTAGTGCCCAGGTAAAATATTGTCTACCTATATCACTTAATGTCCAACCATCAACGCTGAGATACTCAAGCGGTAAATGACGCTCTTTGTCTGCAATAGTCGCAAGTGGTGCTGTGGAAAAACTCCAATCACGATGATCGAAATGACGTTGAATGGTAATCATATGGCCTGAGCATCCATTTAATAATAATTCAATTGCTTTTTCTCCAAGCATATATGATTGTTGAGCATCCCGTGAAGAACACAAAAGTCCAAAGCTTCGTTGTAAATAATCGGGAATACATAATCGTGTCTTGAAGCCGCATTGATTTTCTATCAGAGCCTTGAGGCCCAATCCACTGCCTTGTAATGTGGCATGACCAAATGAGTCTTGATGATTATGTAAATTAGTCGGACTATATCCCTCGCTGACACATATACAACAATAGCCATCATTTTGAACATGTTTTTCTATCTCAGACAAAAGATCTGATTGAGAGTGTGTGCGCTCGGGAACGAGAATAATTTGAGGGCCAGGGTAGAATTTCTGATGACTCAAGCCAACACTCGCTGCTAGCCAGCCTGTATGTCGACCCATCGTTTCGATAATGTAAACCTTAGTTGAATCCCGACACATCGAACTCAAGTCTAAACACAGCTGTCGTGCAGCAAGAGTTAAAAAACGCGCTGCTGAACCAAAGCCAGGACACAGATCGGTTTCCATAAGATCATTATCAATTGTTTTAGGAAGTCCTATCGTTTGACAAGAAATTTGATTCTCTAAACAGAGTTGATTGATGCGATTTAATGTGCTTTGAGAATCATTTCCTCCTTGATATATAATTGCATCAAAAGAATACTTTTTTATTGAATGAATAATTTGTGAATGATCGCTTTCTTTTAGCTTGCGTCTACAAGATCCAAACGATCCTCCTGGAGTCTTTGCAATTCTTGATAAATCTTCTTCTGAAAGGCTGGCTGTGTCAAAAAAACTCTCTGTTAATAATCCATGAATCCCATCAAGTCCTACCAATAAGCGCATATTATGCTGACGAGCCGATCTGATTAAACCAACCAGACTTTGATTGATCACACTGGTTACACCACCTGATTGTGCATAGAAAATTGTCTGCATGATTCGGCTCATGGAGTGGATTTATTGTTAGTTATTTATTGACACACTCAACACTCTTTTGTCAATGAAGCCAAGCCTCTCATATAAATCTTCTTATCACCAAAAGCTCATTGTTGGAGAGAAATATTTTTTTTATTCACTACACTGTGTCCTAGATGTCGTAATAGTAGTGCTCGATTTATGCCTTTGGATTGGATGTATTGGGACTTTGGTATTCAACCTTTCGATGATATTAATGTGGCGATGCGTACTTGGATTGCTTCAGGAAAAAACTCACCAGCTATCTGGATGGGTGAGCATCCGGTCGTAATATCAAAAGGAACAAGATCGCATAGTATTCATGTACCTTATTGGCCGCAAAGTTGCGCCGATCGTGGTGGTGAAATGACTGTACATGCTCCTGGGCAGCTTGTGTGTTATCCCCTTTGGGTGCTAGGGCGCTCTGGCATGTCTTTAACAAAGTATCGCTGGATTCTAGAACAGGCTGTTATTAATACGCTCAGTACAATTACCGATTCTTCGATTGTCTTAATGAGAAGAGAGTCTCAGCCAGGAGTTTTTACTCCAAATGGTAAAATTGCCTCTATCGGACTTCGCTTATCGTATTCAGGATGGACGTCGCATGGGCTTAGCATGAATTTATGCTGTCCTCTCAAACCTTTCCATGACATCGTGTGCTGTGGTGATTTAACAACACGTGCAACAACGCTTTATGCTCATAAAGGCATATTTGCTCCAATTGTTCATGTAAAAAAAATATTGTATGGAGAGCTCATTTCTTTAATAAATCAGGAGGTCGAACATGTCCATCACTATTCATCCACATAAAAAAGCTGAAATAAAAATGAATGCTCTTAAACGCCGTAAAGAAAAATATTGGCCAGAGCGTACTGTATTAGAAAAACCACAATGGTTACGTAAAGTGGCACCTTCTGCCGATCGTGTTGAAAAACTCGTAAAACTCTTTGCAGATAAAGAGTTGCATACCGTGTGCCAAGAAGCCTCATGCCCAAATCTTGTTGAATGCTTTGACCAAAAAATTGCAACTTTCATGATATTAGGATCGATTTGTACACGTCGCTGTAGTTTTTGTGATGTTGCACATGGAATTCCTCTACCGGTCGATCGTGACGAGCCTGCTCGCCTTGCGCGCACAGTGATGGAGATGGGGCTTAAATATGTCGTCATCACTTCGGTCGATAGAGATGATTTACCAGATGGGGGTGCGCAGCATTTTGTAAACTGTATAAAAGAAATTCTAGCTTGTAATAGTGATATCAAAATAGAATGTTTGGTTCCTGATTTTAAGAAAAAACAACCAATTGCTTTGGAATGTTTTCGTCAAATTCA
>VGTX01000066.1 GCA_016874315.1 Gammaproteobacteria bacterium
AGCTAGCCTAAACATTTTAGAAAAAAGTTTTAACGACCAAACAAAATATTTCTTAAACAAACACGGCTTAAGATCAGGGCTTTCTATATTAGATATTGGCTGTGGCTTGGGTAACTAACCTCAAGACCGATTTTGCAAAAGCCCAGTAAAATCAAGGGTTCTGGACATGCGCACCTTCGGGTCGGACGTTCGCATGTAAGGGAGAAATGGAGAGTAAAATGGGAGATTTTTGCGTAAAATCAATGATTTTGTGATTCTCTAAGTACGCATGTGCGAGCACCTAAAACGCGCTAAAGCCTATGAATACTGGGGTTCAGACGGTGGTTTTGAAATTTGAAAAATCAAGCCCAAAAAGTTCGAGCGCTGTAAAATGGAGGAGGGTGAGGGATTCGAACCCTCGCTAGCTCTCACTAGTCTCGATTTCAAGTCGAGTGCGTTCGGCCTCTCCGCCAACCCTCCTGAGAATTATTAGATTGAACTAATAACTGTATTGATTCTATCACTAAGAAAAAAATCTTGCAATATTTACAACACACGATGAGGCCCTATTTTTGCAGCATTCTGTAAGCAATCGTTGGGCTATTTGTTTCTTGCAATGCTTGAGATTTTCAAGACGAAAATACCTCTATAGACTCTAATATTGATTGTGAGGAGATTGTGGATTTTGATGCTCTCGACTGCCCGCAGTGAGTAGTGCTCTAGGTTGAGTGTGTGCACGACTATGTTGCTGTATTAAAGATTCGAGTGGTATGCCTTTTTCTTGCGCAAACTCCATCGCATTTTTGGAGTCCCACTCACCCAAATATGGATTGGCTCCATGCTCCAGTAAAAATTCAATCATTGGAATATGCTGCATATCGATCATATGCAGGAGCAAAGTTGTTTTTTTCTTCACAAATAAATTTATATCCACACCAGATTCGAATAAAACAATCAAAGTTTGTTTTATTTTCTCTAATATTTCAGGATGTTTTCGCATCCAATATGAAGAGATAAGATATTCGTAATTAAAACTGCTATACAGCAGATACATCGATCCTTGTTGTACAACCTCGATGGGTAGTACATTTTTATATTGTTCCAAAATAAGCTTGATACTTTGAGCACTAGCCCTGTCTAATCCTTCGAAATACATGTCCTTAACAATTTGATTAAACTCTGGCGATTGACTGAGTCGTGCTAAGGCAATTTCTAATATATCAACACGATCGTAAAACATACTCAATGATATGATATTGTATGAAGCATCGCAACAAATAGGATTTTTAACCCCAGACCTTTCAACTACGAGTCCGGTAAGCAAGCGCATCGCCATCTTTTCAGTTAAATCAACATTACCATAATCGAGGAGTCTAAAAATTCCTAAAGCATTACCACCTGCAAGTATACTTAATAATATATATTCAAGAACTGTATCTCTTTTGGGGCGATTTTCAAGAAGAGTGGCAAGCATCTCATCTGATATATTAGGATTTTGAATTGCAAGATAAAAGCACTGAAAATTACAAGGGTTAGCTCTCATATATGTTATAGCATTTTTTGTGATATCAATTTGATTTGTCATAATTGACAGCATAAGAGCCGTTCGCGGTATAATTAAGCCGCTACTCCATAGTGTATTGAGCTCCTCGGGAGAAATGCTCTGAGCAAGACTTACGATTTGATGCAAAACATCTATTACCTGTTTATCGAGTGAAAGTCTATTACTCGGCCCTGATTTATATAATATATTACTATTGATTAGAACCTCATCCACTCTGCCGTATTGAACCTGAAAAATGACTTCTCTGAGAGGACGGCTTAAAAAGCACGAACTACCACGAGTAAGCGCTATCAGATCATTTTTATATTTCTGCAAGAATTCTTGAAAAACCAGATCGGACTTTATTCTTTCTTCCCCACATGTTTCGAAAAAATCCTGAATACTTTTTTGATTGATTGTCATTTTTCCATTTTCTTCTTGAATAAATGGAGCAAAATAAATGAAATCTCTTTTTTCAGCAGATAAGCTATCACGATAAATATCACAATAAGCTTTAACTAAAGTAGCGCGCTCAGGCAGATTAGAATATTCAACATGAGAAGATAATTGAAGCAACAGCTCTTGAACAAAAACTTTATAATTTTCGACTATGCTAGGTATTTCTTCTACAGGCAGAACTTTAATAAAATGGTCGAATAAATAGATACTCATATTAGGGCTGCTTCTAAATATTGCGCGAAGAGTCGCTTCATCAATATTCAGTAGAAACTTTATAATAGCTTTAGGTCGATCGTTTTCAAAAGTTCCTTGTGATAAGTATTGCGCAAATAGAGAAGCAGAATCATCACAGAGATCTTGGACTGAGCAGCTCCACTCTTCAGGACTCACGTTATCTGGTAATCGGCAATCAAAATCAGCAAATGATGTAATAATCTTGTTATAATTTCTCCAAGCATACTGTTTCATCTTGGCTTGTACATCAGGATTTGCGTACGGATAAACATTATACAACCACAAGCCAGTAACTTTTGCATGATCGAGCTGATTATAATCTAACTGATTAATAATTTGTTTAAGACAACGCGTGCTATTTTCAAGATCTGTCTTAGAATGTATTTGATTGAGTAATTTATCAACCAATATAAGTATCATTGGATGCCATAATACAGAGCGAAATACATAGTTATCATCCATAACAGAATGAATAATCAAATTTCGCTCGAGAACATCACTAAAATATTTTTTGATAATTTCAATATGATTATCAGATTGAGATGCAATATCATAAATATTTTTTACGATCATATTTGCATGAAACATATTACCATCAAAGTAATTAATTAACTCATCAGATAAGGGATCGAGAAATTCAGTAATAAAAATATCGACGCATATTTGCTGAATTGGTTTCGAATATGACCTGAAATCGGATAACGCTAAAAATCCTATGATTTCTTGTAAATGTGTTGTGAAATAATTTTTCAGATCTGGATTATCTTTATTTTTATGATATTGCATGAAAGACAGCAATATCGCATGAGTTTCATTTGATTGAGTGATAAGAAGAATTTGCTCTGCAGATAGCAAAGGCATTTCTTCGACTAATCGATTGATAAACAAAAAATAAGAGCGATCGGCTCGCCAACGATACTGTCTTATATTATTTACACCATGACTAGAGAGCAAAGCTGTTAGAATGAGCATCAAAAACTGTTCCTTTTGAAATAACGAAGAAAGCGGTATCAAATCGGAAGTGTGATGGTCATTTAAGATATCAAGCAACTCTTGTGTAATAGTCTTGGTGTAATAATGATTCAATATTTCTAATCTAACATCAAGATCGAGACTTTTGATTAAACTTAAAAATCGATTAGAGCCCCTTGTATTTGTTAAAAAATTTCGAACCAAATCTGCTATTTGCTCCTCCTGAGCGATATCACGTTCAGCTGAAAAAATATCTTTCATGATGTTATTAAATACATCATGAACAGGTGCCTCTGGTGTTAAATAAAATTGAAGTAAATTTCGTGACACATAATAAGAATTTTTGATAATAGATAAGGCCTCAATATAATCCTCTACGGTGTAGACCGATTCATAAGGCATATTTGAATTCACCTTAATCATGAGATTGAGTTCTAAAAGGTATAAATCTCCGCGAGGTTTTCCTGTTAGTGAAAGGACTGGTAAGAATTTTCTGTAAACGTAGTCTAGATATTTGATTGAAAATTTGTGGTAAATATTGTCTAGAATTTTTACCAACTGTTTATCGTTTAAACGAATTTTTTGTGGATTTTCGAGCAGAATATCGATCATATCGCGGTTTTGGCTACAGACGATCAGGACTAAACTGTCTTCAGAAACGAATTCTATTTGATTACGTACAAAAAATCTAAAGAAATCTGTTTTGTTTCGATCGCAACATGTTTTTATTATTTTTTGCATTTTAATTGGATCTTGCAAGATCTCATCAAAGAGCGATTGATTTTTTGATATCACATCGGCAGCATAATCAGGACTAAGGAAAGGAGCATAGATGAGAAGGGTGATTATATACTCTTTAGAAAGATTTAATTGCCCAGTATTCGAATCAATCGAAGATAACAAAGAATTATAATAAAAATCTAATGTTTCGATATTGCTTCGAGTCAAAAGGATATGTGTAAGATATGATATTGGATCGAATATCATATTCTCATCACGAGTTTTTACGCGTAATGCGAGATTAATAAATGCGATCAAATCAAAATGAATCTCGGGATGAGTTATGATTTCAGATAATTGTGTTAACTCATCCATTATTATATTGGGCAATTGAGCGCTCAGCTCACGCTCTAGTAATGTTCGCGAAGCTGTGTAGAATCGAAAAACGGACAAATACATTTTGTAATCCCGCTCTGGCAGGACTGCATATGCATATTTTTTGACGAGCTTAAGATTCTCGGTAGTAAAGGGCAAGTCTGGGCCAATTGGATATTTATTGGCAAGAAGTTGCTGTATATTAAAATCCGATAGGTGATGAGCTGCACCGATGAGAAACATATTGAGAAGATTCACACCTTGACGAATGGAGCCCTGAGCCCAAATATTTGCACAAAGTGAGGCTATCTGATCTGACTCATAAAGTGAACGATATTCTTGAATGAGGCTATTCAGTTGATTGCGCAAGTTTAGATCTTGCACTGTGATTTCAGAGACCTCATGATGTGTAAGGATATGATGAATGATTATCAATTGATGCTCTTGCATCATGGGCTGTTGAAAAGGCCAGAGTCGTGAAACGATACCATCTATAGCAATCCACTCCTCCTCTTGAATTCCAAGAGCTGCCAAAGCGAGGAATCGTTTCCATTTTACGGGAATATTGGTTAAGGGCCCTATAGGTTGTGATTCAATCCACTGATTCCAATCTTGTATTTTTTGAACAAGGTCTTGAGGATTCTCATCATGAAAAGGAAAAAATTTATTAATTGTGCAGACGATTTCCTGTGAGTGGGTTTGTGCACGCATTATCCAATCTTGATCGTTGACTTTATAGAGGACGACATGAAATGGTGGGAGTATTTCTTGATTGGTTGCATCATTGGACTTTGAAAAATTTATCCATAGAGAATCAAGAGCGTCTATGAGTGATATTGGGTCTGAGAGTTTTATATCCTGCAGGGATAATTCTGATGAATATTGTTCTCGAAGGTGCGCAATAAGATGATCGAGCTCTACAGCATTTGGGTCAACAACATTTACACCGGGAGGTAGGATTGCATTTTAAATCGCACTGTTTTGAGATTCCGATCGGGTATTGAGCTGAGTTGAAATAATAAATCCTTCACGAACATTAATAGTGGAAACCATTCTTTTAAGAAGGATATACTCTTCGGTTTGTGTGTGGGTATTTTTTGCTATACGGACATTAATCGTTAACCATTGCACGATTCCATCATTTTGATAGGGAACCCATAGCAGGGGATTTTTTTGATGAAATTGATAAAGCAATATTGGATGTAAATTAGATACTAATGACCATTTTAAAGATTCATTTTGTACTTCAAGAGCAGCGTGATTATTTATAATTGAAATTCTATAAACAGATGTGACACATCCTTGAGAATCGAGTGTAAAGCGATAATTTAATTCTTCAAATTGGTTATTCATCATATTATTAAAAATGATTATTTTTTTAATGTTAGATGGAAAACAGCATGATATCGTGTACGTATCCCTTAAATCAGAAGAAAATCATTTTCGATAAATAACGGTAACGGACGACATTTATGAAAAATCATAGAAAAGGGGATGTGGACATATTCCATCTGATACAAGATTAGTGTTTAAGTGTAGAGATTAATTTATATTCTCAAGCGGAATATCCCCTGGAGCTAAGAAGTCCAACAAGTCGTATTGGAGATTCTGTTCCATTTTTAATTTTTAGAGGCAGTGCCATGATAAAAGCACCATAAGGAGGCATCTGGTCAAGATGGGCAACATTTTCTATTAATATTCTGCCTGTGCCTAAAAAACATTTGTGAACTAAAAATCCATTATCTGGTCTATCGGCAGAGAGTGTATCGATACCTAAAGCGAATACACCTCTGTGCATTAAAAACTCTGCCGCCTCAATTGAAACGGATGGGAATGCATGATTATTATGATATTTTAATGGATTATTCCAAAACGCACTCCATCCCGTATATACCATAACGCAAGAATTTTTTGAAATTACGCCGTACTTGACTTCGAAATTAAGAATATCTTGTATTGTTAGGATGGCGTTCGGATCGAGTTTTGAAGAAATATCTATAACGAAACAAGGCATGACTAAGCTATTCAAATCCAGATCGTGAATATTTAACCCATGGTGAACTGCACGCCCCTAAAGAGAGCATGCTTCCCATCAAGCAAGATCAATTTATTGATGTTGCTTGATTTTCTTTTTTGACGGTTCATCGATCGCTGCACCCTGGACTTTGCCCAAAC
>VGTX01000067.1 GCA_016874315.1 Gammaproteobacteria bacterium
TCAAGTTCTTTTGCATCAAAATATTTTGCTACAGCGAAAACATATATCCCAAAATCGACAGGAGCCTTTTTACCAGCAGAGAGAATTGATTGATAATTTTTTAATTGCTTATATGTTTTTTGAATATTTTCAGGGGCAAGAGCATTCATCGATGTTTTCCAATCGATAATCCAATAAGTCCCATCGGATTTTTGTATACAGCGATCGAGGCGATATATTTGTAAAGCATTTTTTCCTCGGCGAGTACAAATTTCTAATTCGCGCCATACAGCGAGATGTGTATGACTAAAAACTTGGTTTTTTAAAAAGGGGCACTTTAATATGCGCATAAAACACGAGCCCCACCAATTCATTGCAGTTTTTTCGAGTTTCAGGTCTCCGCCGTATTTTCTCCAAAGGTTATGCCATTTTTTTGCTGTCCAATCTTCATACTTAATAGGCCAAGAGGTAGCTCTTGCAAATATATCATGCATAATCAGCCCAATAACTCTCATCATTTCTTCATCTTGATATGGGAAGGTGAACGCGATTGGATCTTCATTCCAAGCAATTCTATTAAGCATTCTTGGGGCAGGCAGCTGTAGAGGAGTTTTTTGAGCAAGCTCTTTTGTAATTTTGGGGAGGATTCGAATGGGTTGATTGATTAGAGGTGGCAATACTGTATTGACGCGAGACGCCAAGCTATTTTCATCAAGTTTGTCATTATTTTGAGAGCATGTTAAGGAATGTTTTGCGCGAGTAAGGGCGACATATAAGAGTCGTGACACCTCATACTTTGATTGACTACGATCAATTAATGAGAGAGCTTCAAAGAGGTTGGCAGACTCCAGGTCGGTCTCCAAAGATGAATGTTGAATGACTTTAAAGTTTGAACGCACAAAGGTCCAGACCGATCGTTCTTTTGGAGGAAGTTTAGCCCCAATATTTGGAAGAAAAACATGATCGAACTCGAGTCCTTTGGATTTATGAATGGTTAGTAAAACAATATTACAAAGTTTTGTACTGTGATAGGCGATGGGCGTTGGGGTTCGGTCGGCCCAAGCGACAAGCGCATCCCAATCATAAAGGGAATACCAAGACCAATCAGCAAGCTGCTCTAATACAAGATTGTAGATAGAGTGCTCAAAAGCTGAAAAGGTTTTATCAATTTCTAGACCAGCAATATAGCGTCGGATGGTATCCTGAATGGAGACTCGCATTTGATAGTTTTTGACGAGCTTATAATGTTCACAAAATATATCCAAATCCGATTTCATTAAAAAATTTTTAGAATGAGGGGATAGCGCAGCAACAGTCTCCCAGAAATTCATTTCATCAGGAGCAGTATAAAACTCTTCTATAGCAATGAATGATGCCCTGATCCAACGTGAGCGTAAAAAACCAAGCCAATGACTACGCACTTGAGGCTCTAATACAACTTGAATGAGTGTAAGCAAATCAACGAAAAGGGGTTGTTGGGCGAGCATATCTAGCTCTGTTGCTAAGTAAGGGGTTTGAAAATATGTTAGCCATTTTCGAATTGGGATAAGAGTTTTTCTATCCCGAGCTAAAACAGCAATGGTCCATTTTTCATTTTTTTTATTCTCATACTCTTGCGCGATAGACCATGCAATGTGATAGGCCTCCTGCTCAATAGACTCATAAGAATAATAATGTATATTGGCATATTCTTCGGTCGATCGACTCTCTGCAATAACAGCAGCATCAACCCCAATAGCGGTTGAAGGAATATTGCCGAATTCAGCAAGGCTATACTCATTGACCAAACGAACGATTTTTGGATCGGAGCGAAAATTCATACGCAAGGTGCAAAGTATGACATTTTGTAATGAGGTCGTTAACGCTTCAAAAAGCTGGAAAATCCCAATATCAGATCCTCTAAAAGCATAGATAGCTTGTTGTGGATCGCCGACGACAAAGAACGAGCCATTATTTTCTGAAAGTGTATGAATGAGATGAAGAAAAATCTGGGCCTGTGCAAAAGATAGATCTTGAGCTTCATCGAGAAAAACATGTCGGACATTTGTAGCCCAATAGACTTCTAGGGCGGAATGCATGGGGTGATTTAAATCGCATAATTGCATAATATGAGATGAAATATCCGTAAAATCGCATACTTTTTCTTGAGTCTTCCACAGAGAATTCCATGCAATCAAAAGCTTCATGATTGCATCAAAATGAGCAGACTGTGATTGCGCGCTATGTTGATTGATAAAACAGTCATTTTGTATCAAAGCAAGAAATGATTTTAAAGCGACGGCATGTTCAAGTCTCTGTTGCATTTCCTTTAATAGATTAATGGCATGATCGCGGTCTGCAGCGCAATGCCATGGATGTAATTCAGCTACAGGGACAATGCCCTGATCTTTTTTAAAGATTTTTCGCCACTTACCAGCCTGAGTCATAAGGGCGCTTGCATACAAGCGATATTTTTCGAATATAGTGAGATGTTGTGGCAGATCGGTACGGTATTGTTGAACAAAATCCACGAATGATTGTAAATCTGTTTGCAAGTCGCTGAATAAATTTTGGCAGGATTCTAATTCATCTTTAAAAAAATCTTGCCATGAATTGACAAAAGATGCGTGAGCGGCGGCTTGCCATCTATCGCGGCATTGAAAAATCGCCATAAGGACATTGCGTACATGAGACATATTCCAAAATGATTTTTCGAAGACAATTTTTAAAGGTTGAGCAATATGTTGACATAACGGATCGGTTTTCAGGACATGCTCTAATAAATCTCCGATCATATTTTCCATCATACGATTTTGATCGAGTACGTACGGAGAGAGTCCATCTGGGGCATTTTGACAAAACTTCTGATAAATTTTTAAGAAATATGCGTGTCATGATTTGCAGTATTTCAGGAAATCGATCGAGCTGCCAACCAAGCTGGTCGGCATGGTGCCGGGCAGCATGAGCCAATTTCAGCATTGTCTCAGTTTTCGCTTTACTAGGATTTTGAATAAGATATGAAATCCGCTCCTGAAGCTCTGAAGCGGCCTTTTGAGTGAATGTCAAAACGACGGCCATTTCGGGATGGGGGACATTTAATAAGCATTTAAAATAACGACTGACTAATAGCTCAGTTTTCCCCGATCCGGCAGGAGCTCGTACGATCACAGAGTATTGAGTATTTAGTGCTTGTTCGCGAACGAAGGTGTCATCACGATTCATTCAAATCACCCTCTTTAGAAAGCGTAAAGCGGCACCCAAAGCGATAAGCGCATTTTTTACATAAATTTGAATCACGCGGCATGGGCTCATATTGACCAGAATTCCAGGATTCATAGAGATTTTTCAACAAAAGCTCCCACTCTGCAAAATAGTTATGCACGGGAGCTAGGGTATAAAGATAATCATTTTTTGCAAGATGCAAAAGGCCCAATTTTGTTTCTTCATGGGCATGAGCAAGGGCGTATATTGGACCCTGCCAATCTTGTGGTTCGGACCGAGCCCATACTTTAGAAACGGACTGAGAGCGCAATTTTATATCTACAATTGTATGTTGCTGGGGGCAATAGATATCGATACGACCCTTGACCTTGAAAAATTCAGATTGATAATAAATCACTTTTTCGACTTGATATTCATATAAATCTGGGCGGAAATCGATAAAAACCTTATCTCTTAATGTTTCTAGAGTATCACGAACATGAGTAATTAATTCCGATGGCCAGGCTTCGGGCCAAAGGATTGGAGAATTTTGCACAAGAACCGATTGAGTCCATTGATGAACAACCTGTCCAAAAACTCTTGGATCGAATAATGCCTTTGGATTTAACCAGCTTGGTTCACTATTATTTAGGGTTTTTGCCCAGCCAAGAAATGGGCATTGATAAAAAGCATTCAATTGAGAAGCGCTGAGAGCAAGAGGTGCATGGCTTTCTCGTTTTTCTTGAGTTTCAAAGGAAATCTTTGAGACTGTAGAGGGTATTATGATAGGAGTTTGTTTTTCAATAAAAATATATTCACTAGGAATGAGGTCATCTATGACAAAAGAGTTATTGCATTCATGACCTTTAGCATCATAAGAAGCATAACTGAGATGATATTGGCATGTGCGGTCTTTACGAAACAATCGCTTGAGAACGCTTTGCAAATATGTTGCCTCACGTTGGATATGAGCGTGAGGAAAATTATATTTCTCCTGAAGCAAGGCAGGGATTAATAAATCTTTAGAGAGTGATTGGGGAAATCTGCTTCGATCGGAGCGCAGCAACCAAACTGCATCTAAAGGCAGTGCCGCGGCTTCGAGAAGCCCCAAGACCATATGGTGGTTATTTAGTGATTGTGGCTGAAAAATATGCAGACTTAGTGCGCTTTTAAACAAAAATAAAAAGTAGTTGAATGACATTACATTAAATAAAGCGGAGAGAGATTGAAGTTTCTCAATCAGCTTCCATACAGACTGAACTAATTGATATTCTGCGCTAGATAGAGTGTATTTTTGTCCCCACTGTGACTCAATTAATTTATTCTTGAGCCACATGATCCATTCATAGAAATTTTTACTTACCTGATCGTGCTGCTGCTCTATTTGATTCAGCAAGTCTTGAACAAGGGGATACGTTAGCAGTGGTTCACCATGAGAGATGCTGAATTGAGCGGAGACTTGTGTGAGAGGTAATCTGATAATTTCAGGATCGAGAATTGATAAAATACTGTGATATGTTTCTTGATAATTAACCTCTAAATCTGAAATCACGATAGCTGAAACAGAATCTACTGGTTGTTTTTTTAGCCATAAGAGGGCATCTGTGAGCTCTTCTTGTGCGGTATTATATTGATATTTTTTTACATTACCTACTGTTATTGTATCAATGTCCTCATACTCTATCAGCAATCCCTGAGAATGAATTTGTTCAAAAAAAGCTTGATGCAGTGGAGTAATTTCATCAAACCCATATACAATTACCTTTCTATTTTGATATTCGGCAGGTATTTTTATAAGTCCATTAGCAAAAGCTTTTATTGCCTGATCGAGAAAGATAATTTGTTCTTTTTGAGCAGCTGCGGTAAGCATAGTCATTCGATCGACAAAGGCTTTCTGTGAAGGGTTTGGGAGATAATTCAAGCACTGATTGAGAGTAACATTAAATTTTAACAGTTTTTGATAGGCTTTATATGTAGCCTGTGCTAAATCGAGAAGATGTTTTTGAGAATGATCGTTTTTGATATGGTCTGCAATCCATAAGACAGCAGATAAATCGTCTAGCAGCAATGTTTCCTGCCAATTTACATCATGCAACAAGCATTCTTGGATAAATTGCCGATCGGTCATACAGAATGATTCGATCATCGGTAATTTTTGTATATTCAAGGCACGATACATCATCCATTGCTGGAGCCTTTGATTGGGCACGATATATAAATGATGATCGTGCCCCCCGATTGTATTTTTCAAATCAGAACTCACACAAGAGCAGCCTGATCGGAAACGGTCTGATCGGAAACAACCTGCTCTTCATCTATTTTGTGAGCAGGTATATGTGGCCGGAGCTTTGTATGACTTAAATTCATTTGTTGCACCAAGGGGGCAATGGTCATTCCTTGGACAATAATAGAAAAAATAACTACCGCATAAGTGATTCCGAGAATTGTTTCGCGGTAATTACTTTCGAGAGGAAGCATCAAAGCGAGCGCGACAGAAATACCACCACGCATTCCACCCCAAGTCATAAGCCAAATGAGTTGTGAGTTGACTGAGCGAAAACCTGCAATCCAGGTGAGAGGGAGTGCAACGGAAATCCATCTTGCAATAATTGTGACACCGATGACGCCAACACAGCTAATAAAAATCAAAGGAGAAGCGCTGATTTCCAAAAACTCAAGACCGATCACGGCAAATAGAATTGCATTAAAAACCTCATCAAGGAACTCCCAGAAATCGTATAGATGGTGGGAGAGTGCGCTATGATGCATAGCACTGCGACGCAAGTAATGTCCAATGAATAGCCCAGACACACCGATTGTAATGACGGGAGAAATTTCCAAATAATGTTCAGCTAAAAGATATGATGTGCTCACTAAGGATATGGTCATCATGATGAGAACAAAAGGAGCATCAATATCACGAATAAGGTTGGAGAAGCATTTCCCCAGAATCATACCAAAAGCGAATCCACCAATTGCTTGTCTAAAAAAGAAGAGCAAGAAATCTGACACAGAGAAATCAATCGTACCCTGAATAAGTCCACCAATAGCGACGAACAATACAATACCCATTGCATCATTAAAAAGAGCTTCGCCGGCAATACGCATTTCTAGGCTTTTAGGGGCGTGAGACGATTTTAGAATACTCATAACTGCAACCGGATC
>VGTX01000068.1 GCA_016874315.1 Gammaproteobacteria bacterium
AGCGTAATATCGAGTACTTTCAGCTGATTTCTCAAAAATATGATTTATTAACAAATAATGCCAATAATTCCATAGATCTATACAATAAAAACCTTCAAGAACGATTTTCATGGCTCCAAACCCACCCCGAGATTAGTGCCTATGAACGAGGCTTTTACAGTCAAACCCTCGGTGAGGCCACATGGCAGCGTGCAGTTTGGGATCATAGAGCCGCATACATCCTAATAGAAGACCTTGATGTTCTCGTCGATCATAAATACGCTCCAATTGTGAATGCTCAGGAAATCAATACATTCTTTCCTCAGTCTCATCAAAAAATTTTAGAGTGGATGTTAATTTATAGCGACCTATCAGAAAAGAATATTCTCGATAATCACAATCTACACAACGCCCTAAAAGAAAGGCTCTCTCAAATAACAACGCAAATTCCCACCGCGGACCGCGAAAAATTTCTTCAAATATATGGACAAAAAGACTCTGAGCTTCATTTAGCCTTTGATTTTTAATGAAATTAAATTTAAAAATATATTTTCAAAAAATAGATACCAATATATAAAAATCTATCATTCACATTGGCATTATCTTTGAATATCAAAAACTAATTCATTCCGTTATGAGTTATGTTTAACATGGAAAAGATATTATTAGTAAATGAAGAAAGAGATAGAAATATTGCAGATACACTCCCATTGGTCAGGAAAATTGCGTATCAATATCTTATGAAATTACCTGAAACCATATGTTTAGATGACCTTATTCAGGCAGGAACGATTGGACTCATAGAGGCGGTCGATCATTACGACTCCACAAAAGGTGCAGCATTTTCAACCTATGCAGCCATTAGAATCAAAGGCTCGATTATTGATGAACTTCGTAAGGGAGATTGGGCTCCTCGCTCCGTTTATAAACAATCTCGAGATATATTGCAGGCTATCTGTAAAATCGAATCAGAAAAACAAGAAAAATGCTCTACACATGAAATAGCCCTTGAACTCGGGATGTCTCGTGAGGAGCTCGATCGGCATCTTCGCGATATGAGTAATCGCATGATCTTGGCGTACGATGCTTTTGAGGTGGAAGATCAACCTGTACTTTTTGCAGAGGATATCTTTAAGAAATCAGTCACTCCTTTAGAAGAGATTGATAAAGGAGAATTTGAATATCAACTTAACCGCGCTCTCTCCTCCCTGCCCGAAAGAGAGCGTACAATGATGATTCTATACTTTCGAGAAGACTATAATCTGAAAGTGATTGGCGCAATGTTTGATGTCAGTGAATCACGCGCTTCACAAATCATCTCTGATTCAGTTAGAAAAATTAAACAAATTATGGCAAAACTTTATGACTTATCCACTCAGTCTTGCCCAGAAAACTATATTGCACTCAAAATTGCTTCACAAGATTATTTAGAATGAGTACTCGGCTCTCACTCCAATACCAGCAGGTACTCTCACTCCATGCTTTATTTTGTCGCCTGAAACCGCAATCGGTGAAAAACGTATAGAGTCAAAAGCCTGGTCAGAGAGATAATCAACTGTGAAAGCTAGTAGGGCTCCTGCTATAACATCACGTGTATGGTGATAGTGACCTTGCACTCGACTATATGCCGTAAGTGTCGCAAGAGCATACGCAGGGGCACCATATTCAATTCCAAAATTCTTGTGAATCAATCTAGCTCCGAAAAAGGCACTCGAAGAATGCCCAGATGGAAATGAGCTATGATAACCATTTGGTCGTCTGCCTAAATCACTATCACGGAAATACCGCTTAATCCCATCAGTTGCAATCAAAACACCACCAGCCCCTGTGAACGCTTGCGCAAACTCAAGATTATCACGGCTTGTATGTGCTTGCCCTAACACCCCAATAATAGGTAATGCCATTGACAAGACATCCCCTGAAAATGTTAGCGTACAGTAACGATCGTGAGGCATCCGATCTTTTGCTGCATAAGCATTGCCTTGCATGAACGCTGAAAGAAGCAATATGATGTTATAGAGTTTTTTATTCATTTAAGTATCTTGGATCAATGTATTCGTTTATTTCCAGAATAATATCATTATGTTAAGCGGATATCAATTGAATTAATTTTACACAACAGACCTCTATTACGTTATTAAATCTTATAGCGCTTCAAAAACTAGGGCGGCCAATGGCTTTATTTTGATGAAAAATAACGCTAGTCTTTAGAACAAGACTGTCTTTTACCCTTAAAACTCTATGACACATGTAATGATGCTTTATTATGCAACCCTACCCGATTTAGTGCTTATTCTCCTATCGTTTTTCGGGTTTACCCTATCTTTGCATCGCTCGATTTCTCACTTGTTTTTTTTATTTCATGTTAATGTATTAAATTGGATTTGTGGTTATCACTGGAGCTTATCTTTTCAAAGTGTTCAATCACAAACGAAAATTTCTACCACGATTATCAGTCTGTTGAGTATCTGGGCAATGTTTGCATATCTAGATGGAGAGATAAATCTTGCAAAAGGTTTTTTGTCAGCCCTTTACGTTTTTCAATTGTATTGTGATTTTCAATCTGACATTACTTATCAAATTCAACCAACTGTAAAAATAGCACGTATTACTATGACAGTCGTTTTCATATACTCAATTATGCGGATGCTTTAATTATCAATGGATTAAAACGAATGGACTTAATATATTTTTCAGAGAATATTCAATATTATGGACAAGATGTCACAACATTACTGACTTATGTGTATATCGCAAATTTCATTAATTGGTACGTTTTTAAAGGAGTATTCTTATTCCTTGGTATTCATCCAAGAAAACTTATTGGATTGATCGGAATTTTCTTAGCTCCCATCCTGCATGCATCTACCGACCATTTTTTGTTAAACGCTCTCCCCTTTTTTTGTATGACTTTCATGATGATTCTAATATTTGATTTTGAGATTGCTCAAATCTTACTGCAAGCTCTTGCCGTCTTTAGTGGAATTCTCATATGGATATTTGCAAGACCAGGTATTCATGTAGGGGCCTCAGCTCTTGTGTCTGCCATGTACGGTTGGCTTTTGTACTGGACCTTTCATCACCCATCTTTTTTAAATTTCTCTATCCTGATGACGTTATTTATTTACTTTAGTTCGATTTTAACCGGTCTTGTCCCAAATGACCCAAAAATATCTTGGGAAGGGCATGTATTAGGGTTTTGTTCTGGTATTGCAACGGCGCGCTGGCCGCAATGGTTAGAGTATTTTGTTACAGTGAAAAATGAGGCTCTCGATTTCTTTGATTACCTCATTTAACTGCAAAATTCACTTAATCATTTGATAGATGTGCTCTCTTCGGCGCACCTTTAAAACCCTGGGCTAACGTGTCTATTGAATACAATGTAAAGACTATCGCTGGAGTGGATAAGTTTGTTGTCGAAAAATTAGCAGCCGCAGAAAAGACCATAGGTGCATACTCTTTTCTGGATACATCTATTAGCTTTTCATATGGATGATTTAAAAATCCTTGCACAGGACTAATAACATATTCTGTGAATAATGTGTCTTTTTCAAAAGACTGATTTTTCTCTGCTGTTATATTCTTCTCTTGTTCTGTATCCTTAGGAAGCTGAGCCTTATTCTTTCGAATAGCTGATAATACAACTGTGAAAACAATGTAATAAGCAAGTAATTTCAAAATATCTATGAATATGTTCATTCGGTCTGTAATATGCTGAGACATTACATGCACTGCTGTGGAATGTTTTTTAAGCTGCTGTCCATATTTTTGATACAAAACAGTCTGTGCCCATGCAGAGGCATAATGATTCGAATTTTTCTTAGCATATTGATAAAAATCCCAATCTGTCACATGGTACTGTGTTGGTATAAATGAAATAATCGAATGGATTTCTGATACCGGAAATACAAACCAGTTTATTGCAGCATATACTGGATATAATACAGTATTATAATAGAGTCCATCTAAAAGATAATTCACTACTTGCACTGGCTTCAAGGGCTCGCTTAATATATGCCCTGTTGCAGGAATAATATCCGCTGGAGATAATGTTGCCTCTATGTTGTGTAGAATATTCGACAACATCTTTACTTGTTGAGTAAGTGGCTTTTGAGATTGTTTCATTTTCAATGGTTTTTCTCTAGTGCATCTCGCAGAAAGACTATATGCCGTATTTCCAGAGAATTGAATCAATTTTACAGGTCTATTTTCTGTTCTATCAAGTAAAGAGTTCCAGGCTCCAATATCACTCTTTAATACGTTCCAATTCTCTACAATCTTCGACTTGCCATCAACTGCACAAGTAAACTGCTCTCCATTGATTTGGATTTCTTGAAAGTTACCTGCGCCTTGTAAGTGATGTAATTCTTCGATTGAGCCAGGGTACTGTAGGAGTGTTCTGACTAATGCTGTCGAGCTGAGCCACGTTATGATTTCTGTGATGGGCTGTGTGTACGCTTTGTTTTGTACAAAATCTGAATGATTACTTGGAAGCAAATACTCGACAATGTTTTTGTTTTTTGTAATTGTATTTCTCTTATATTGCGCAGTATATTGCTCAAAACATGTAGCATATAATTGAAATTGTCCTGCCTTGTTATTCAATACAAGGGATACTTGTGATGGGTTTTCATATTGTAGGACATCCCATGACTCTAGAGTTGATTGAGGAGTGGTGATATTTCCATCATGGCTTATTGGTTGTGCAATTTCGTTATAGCATTCGTATTTCATGTTATTGAAGGTGATAACTTGCGCAGAGCCGGGAGAGGAAAGTTGCTTGAGCTGCTCATAGCTTCCAGGGTAAGCAAGACGATGCGTATTCAATACTTGCTGCCCTGCTTGTGATAACATTTCAATCCTATAATCAGTGATTTCATAAGAAAAGGTATTTGTCCGTATAGGTTGTTGAGTGTTAGGTTTTGGTTGCTTTGTATAAGAAGTCAGCCCAGGAAGCACTCTCGCAATGTAATTAATCAATAGGAGTAATGGAATAATGACTGTGAGATATGAAAGAGTATTATAGTATTTCTTCGCTGCCTCTTTGCGTTTCGAATGTTCTGGTTTTGACGACTCTGCCGTATTTAAGATTTTGGGGGCGTTAGCGATTGTATGTTCTGTTACAAAAGAACGAATGCTCAGTTCTGAAATTAATGTGATAGCAATAAAGCTGTAAAGACTATCTTCAATATTTTTCACTGCAAGAGAAGCATCATCTGCAAAGCTGTCTTTCTGTTGCTCAATAATATCGATAATATTCTTTATCAATGCTTTTTTCCGATCGGAATGCAATGTTATATGAGAAAGAATGCAGTATATGGCTTTTTTTAGAGCTTGCTCGCAGTCAGAATGCTGCTGTTGTAAGTAATCTCGAATATTTTTATATTCTAATTGAATCCGATCTCCTTCCCACTGATTTAAATCAATTTCAGATTCTCGAACATTCATTTGATTGATAATTTCATTTCTGATTTTATTAATAGCTTCTACTTGCTCTGCAGTATCGAAGAGATTGTTCGAGTCTGCGGTTGTCTCAGGCTGTTGTATGTAATTTTTTATATCAGACATATATCTCGCCCGCAACTCTGAATCCTTAGGATTGTAATTTGGACTTGTAGGCATTATATGATCGTGAAGTAATTTTAAATACTTGGTGTTTTCAGATATAACTCGATCTGTATTATTGTTCGCGCTTTGAATAGCTAAGTCTTCTTTTATCATGGTTCTAATTCGATGCTCAAGACACCACTTTTCAGCTGTTTTAAAGGTTGGGTGACCTAGTACTGTGCCCTGAATGAAATCAGCATGAACGTTTTGAGATAACATTGAGTAAAAATCAATATCATCAGCTTCAGGAATGATAATTGTTTCTAACCATTTTTGAGCGATATTTCGAGTATCCGGTACAATAGAAGTACTATTGTTTTCTAAAGAGGCTTCGTTGCTTATGCGCATGGCTTGTATTTCGGGATCGAATACTTGATGAATCGAGGCTAAATTATTTTCTTCTTTCTTAGATGTTGTACGGTATTGCTGCGAAACATATCTACGATCGAGTACTAACGCTTGAAAATAAAGCGCTATGCTCATTGTAAAGGCATTAAGGAAGAGCATTTTCATATCTAATGAGAAAATGCTTAAAAAAATCATTGGTTTTTTCAATTGCTCTTTTATAAATGAGGTGGCTGATTGCTCGGGTTTATAAATATTGTTGCTATAAATTGTCGAATAAACAACATATACTAACCCCAGTAATAAATGCCCCTCAGATGTCGCAAGAACAGGATAAAGGTATTGCGAATAG
>VGTX01000069.1 GCA_016874315.1 Gammaproteobacteria bacterium
AGAACAAATCGAAGAGCAGGGGTGGTTTGTTGAGCAAATCTGTCAAATCGAAACTCAAGAGCCTCTTAATACCCTCAAGAATAAATGGACAACTCTCGATAAAAAATTTAAAGAATTTGGTCCTGTTAATCTCAAAGCATTAACTGAATATCAAACAGAATCGGCGCGCGCAGAGTTATTGAAGACTCAAAGAGAAGACTTAGAATCCGCATCCGTAGCCCTGCAACATGCGATGCAACTGCTTGAGCAAGAAATCCAAACTCTCTTCGATGAAACATATGTCAAATTACGCCAAGAATTCGCTGCAACATTCCCCCTCTTATTCCAAGGCGGTTCAGCAACTTTAACGCTAGAGCCTGATTTAGTCACAGGAAAGCCAGGTCTGATTGTACATGCGCAACCACCCGGTAAAAAGAATACACGCTTAAGTGTTTTGTCTGGTGGTGAGAAAGCCTTAACAGCCGCCGCACTTGTCTTTGCATTCTTTCAGCTCAATCCTGCACCATTTTGTATTCTCGATGAAATCGATGCTCCGCTCGACGATCCAAATACCTTCAGGTTGGGGACAATGTTAGAATCCCTTAAAGATCGGGTTCAGTTTATTGTCGTCACACACTCAAAAGTTATGATGCAATTTGCCGATCAACTTTACGGAGTAACAATGAAAGAGCCAGGTGTTTCTCGCTTTGTTGCTGTAAATAAATCAAGTTTAGAGACAAGTGCTGTGCAGTAAAGATGGCTTCAAGATAACAAGAAGTAACTTCGAAGAATATAGATTCTGTGAATAAAAAATTATCAATAATATTGGAGCCATATACTCCGAGTGTGAATTTTAGGAAAAAGGTTTTAAAATGAATCAGTTGAGACATATCTTTTCTTGGTCTGCTAAATCAATACAATCTTTTCTAAGTTTCATTTATTTCAAGGTAACTCTGAAGAGATTTTATTTACTGTGGTTAGCTTCAGTTTTAGGAGCTGTTGCAGTGTTACCATATGCAACCACGCTAGCTAGTATTGAGCTATCAACAGCTGTGCTATTAGCCACGTTGATTCAAGCTTCAATAATATATGGAGTTCTTATATTTTTTGGTATCATTTTTGCCGAAAACGCAAACTTTCAAATCACCTCGTCTAAACAATGTATTGCTCCATCTATTATATCTGGGCTTGTTGTAGGGCTAGTTCTCAAACTGCTAGATCATTTCATACTGAAACATCATGTCAATATACTGATGAACACTCTTCCACATGTAGATTTTTCATATAGGATGTTAGCTTCATTTTATGGAGCTATAAATGAAGAAGTTCTTTGCAGGTTATTCTGTGTGTCCTTGGTAGCGCTGTTATTGCAGAAAGTGACAAATTTAAGAGAAAAATTTGTTGCAGTACTATCAATAAGTTTTTGTGCTCTACTCTTCGCTGTTGGCCATCTTCCTATGCTTTATAAAATCGTTGTAAATCCTAATATATATGACATAGTAAGGATTCTGTTTTTGAATGGGTTTGCAGGAATGATATTTGGTTTATTGTATTGGAGATACGGACTTATGGCCGCAATGCTAAGTCATTTTGTAGCTGATTTAGTCGTACATGTATTTTGGATATTCTGATAACTAAATTTTATATACTTATAACTTGAATTAAATCAGGGTGTAACTCATTCACTATTGTAGAATTGAATGACAGGACCGTGGCTTTTTTATAATTTCAATTCGCATCAGGCTGTTGGTAATAATTTGTGTTGTTAGAGCACTGATATGGATTTTGTGGTTTTTTGTTCAGAACCTAGCACAAAATTCTTTTAAAAGACGCTATGCATGACATATACGATTTTTGGATATAATAGTATTATATTGTGTATATTAACGTACTGTATTACATAAAAAATCTTGAGGGTTTATGTTGCAAATTTTTGATGCTTTGCCGTTCGACGAGCAAAAAAAAATCCCTTTATCCGATCGGTTCGATCTTGAGCGAGCTCTGTTGTCTCACTCGTTTATTTCAAATGTTTTTTCATCCAAATATTCCAGTTTCTTAAACCTTCTTAATGAAACATTTCACTCGGATTTGGAATATCTCCTTCATTCTGAAAACTTAACCACGCAAGAGATTCAGCTCAAGGAAAAAATAATAAGATTTGGCTTGAAAAAAACATCATCCGATCGAGAACAACACGTACAGTCATTGCCAGATTATACGAAAATATCTAAAAAAAGAATGGATATGTTTGTAGTAGAGCATCCGTTTTCTCTAGAGCATGTCGACCAACTTATTTTTTTAAAAGAATGTTTTGTGAAGAAAAATGGTGAGCCAACCGAAATATGCTGTCAACTTATCAGTGAACTCTGTTTGTATAGAGATTCTGTAAAGGTAAAATCGGATAGTGAAAGCTTTAAAAGACTTCAATATAGAACTGCACGAAGCAAAAGTACATATAGCTTTGAGGATTTTTATTATTCCACATTGCAGGATAAAGATTATCAGAAATGTCGTAATGCTCAAGAAAAAGTGGATTGGATTTATAAGAAATTAAATTCACATCAACATTCATTTAATGCAGAAGAATTTATTAATCTTAAAAATATTACACATCATGAAGTGCCGCTCTCAGAAAAAGAGGCTTATAAAATTTGCTCCGAATTAGGTATTGCAATATTTCGAGATGTTGGAGATAAAAGTCAACAGTTGACGAAAATCATAAAAGCTATTGCATTCTTTATCGATATTCCTATCGAAGTCATGAATACAATATTCACGCCCTATTTTCACAATCCAAATCCTTTTTTTGAGATATTACGAAATAACATCATAAATCAGCAGGTCATGAAAGATCGGACAGTATTAGATTTTTTTGTGTATTGTTTTCAAGCGTTACGAGCTTATATAGGTTCTTCATTAATTTTGGCTTGGAAGTATAAACCGGTCGAAATTCGCTCGCAATTAGAATTACAGTTTATGTATAAATATAATAATCAACCTATCGATAAGACATTGATTATACCTTTAGTGCAATATGATGACCATTTTATTCATGTCTTAAGGAGCGTCGATCATTATACTAAGATTTTTTTGATAAAAAATGTGTATGAAAATTTATCGAGTTGTAAGGCTGCTCCAGATACAGCAGTATCAAAATTCTATAATCAAGTTGTGCAGTATTTGAAAGAATGGGTGTGGGAGCAGGTTTTAGAGAAACATAATTTAGATTTGTTATGTACCATGGCTTATCAATTTCGCCCAGAGTTGCATGAGGCCTTGCACGATCGGTACATTCAATATGTTCTTGTTTATGGACATGAAGAAAAGTATTTAAAACACCTTGAAATTATTTGGCATTGCTCGTCTGTAAATTGGTCATTATCTCAACTTCTCGAATTTCTTTCGAAAATAGCCACATCTCCTGTAGTGAAGGCTAGCTGGAAAGCATATTATTCCGAAGATGATAAAATTAATTTGAATGCTTTAGCCATTGGTTGGTATGGTTATTGGGGGTATGAAGACAAAAAGGCCTTTATTAAAATGTGCATTGAATCTGAAGATCTGTTTCAAGATGTTTTTGTTGAACAATACGGATCGTTTGAAATGCTCAAAGATTTAATTCGATTTGATGAAAATGATTTATCCACCGTGCAATATAATATTAAGATTATTCAATATGCTTATTTGTTTGAATCAGATGTCGCTGCTTTTCAAGATATGGCATTTGAGTTGATTACATACACAACTCAACAGAAGGATTTAGATAAGTCTATATTATATTGGAATTCTATCATTTTTAGATACGATCAGTGCCGTAGCATATTGCGCTGGATCTATAATCTTCTAGGTGATAATCCCTGTCCAGAAACCGTTCAGCCGCTTCTTCTTAAGAATGGACATATGAATTATCATGAACTCGCTCAGCAATTTTTCGAAAAATGGGAGTTGACAAGTCAGGTTAAATTTTTAGAGGATTGTATCAATTTGAGATATTTCGATTTGCTTGAAAAATATGCTACTCAAGAATCCGTGTCTCAAATGTATGAAAATATGATTGCTGCTATTCATGGTCAGGGATTATCAAAATTATTTCGACATTTATCTCGGTTTCTTTCAGCCAATCGAATGCTTCAATCTGTTAACGTATTGGCAAAAGCAAATCAGCATGAGTATGTTGCAAAGTTGATTAAATATTGTCCACCAGAATGGATGGGCGATGAGCATCAAGAGGACTGGATGACTTTTGTGCATACTTATACACAATATGAAGAAGATTTTTTATCTTATGAGCCAGATTTAACAGAAGACGATCGAGCTGAGTCTCCTCTTGAGCCAATAAGACGTCGATATTCTTCTTCTGGGTCGTTTGATGATTCAAATCGATTGACCAGTCCTCTGATTTTTTCGACTAGTCCAAGGAGCCCTCAAGAACGAAGATATTTTTCCGATCATAAAATTTAAAAGAAGGTCTGTGCAAACACACGGAAAAAATGCTGTAGATCCACAAAATACAGCCCCATAACAGCTATAATTGCACCAAAGGTGTGATTCGTTTTTTGTAGAATGGGGCTGTAATGTTTATATTAGTTTTTTTAACAGTGTTTTGGGTATTGGCATTTCTTCGGGTATCCTGGAATGTCATGATAATAGGATTGGGTGCTGTACTGGTGATGGGTCCATGGATTATTCCAATGTCTCATGCCACATTTTATTTGTTTTATTGCCCAGATATCCTCATTTTGTTAGCTTTTGGAGTCCCATTTGTCCGGCGTAAGTGGCTGAGTGGGCCACTTCAAAGATGGGTGCGACGCTCTCTCCCTCCAATCTCGCAAACAGAGCAAGAGGCAATCGCAGCCGGCGATCGTTGGATTGAAGCCGAATTATTTCAAGGCCAGTGGAATTTAAAACAACAACTTAAAAAATCACGAGCCTTCCTCACACAAGAAGAGCAAAATTTTATCGATGGTCCAGTCAAAGAACTCTGTGACTTGATTAACGATTGGGAAATTGTCCATAAAGGATGGCAATTGCCAGAAAAAGTTTGGTCGTTCCTCAAGAAAAATAAATTCTTTGGATTAATTATTCACAAACAATATGGTGGACTCGGATTTTCAGCATATGCTCACTCAACAATTGTTGCTAAAGTCGCTGCAAAAAGCCCATCAGCTGCTGTTGTCACTATGGTTCCTAACTCTCTTGGGCCCGGTGAGCTGCTCATGCATTATGGAACAGATGAACAAAAACAATATTATCTTCCTCGTTTAGCTCTTGGCGAGGAAATTCCTTGCTTTGCACTCACTGGAATTGATGCCGGCTCTGATGCAAGTGCTATGACAGATTATGGAATTGTCGCAAAAGACGATCAGGGGAATATCGGAATAAAATTATACTGGAGTAAACGTTATATTACCTTAGCTCCTGTAGCGACTCTCATGGGACTTGCATTTAAACTCTACGATCCAGAGCATTTACTGAGCGATCAGGTCGACCGAGGAATCACATTATGTCTTATCTCAACCAAACACCCTGGAGTCGAAATTGGCAGACGACATAACCCTCTTGGAATGGCTTTTCCAAATGGACCAACAACCGGTCATGGAGTCTTTGTTCCATTAAGCTCAGTTATCGGAGGCCCTGAGTGCATTGGCCAAGGATGGAGAATGCTCGTTGAATGTCTATCAGTCGGACGAGGACTCTCGCTTCCATCTCTTGCGACAGCAGTTGGTCATCTGAGCTCCTTCCATAGCGCTGCTTATGCAAGCATTCGTGAACAGTTCCGTACACATATCGGTGCTTTTGAAGGAATATCAGAAGCTATTGGAACAATTGGTGGACTAACCTATCTCCTAGAATCTGGACGCCTAGAGACTGTTTCAGGAATTGATGCCGGCTTGAAGCCCGCAGTTGTCTCTGCTATTGCAAAATATCATATGACCGAAATGGGTCGAATTATTATTAATAAAGCAATGGATATTCATGGAGGAAAGGCCATTATTATGGGACCTCGTAACCGATTGGCTCATGTCTATATCGCTGCCCCTATTTCCATCACTGTCGAAGGTGCAAATATCTTAACAAGAAGCCTTATGATCTTCGGTCAAGGTGCAATTCGATGCCATCCATACTTGCTTCAAGAAATGAATACTGCATCTGATGATCAATTACTATCCAAATTCGATAAAGCCTTAGTCCAACACCTTGCTTATACCTCTAGCAATATCGTACGTGGTATATCTGGTGCATTGACATGCGGATGGGTCTTTCATGACGCAACACATTATCCAGAA
>VGTX01000070.1 GCA_016874315.1 Gammaproteobacteria bacterium
GTTCATCTCATGGTCAGTGCCCATCCTAAAATTGCGCTCTCCAATTTGATTGGGAAATTGAAAGGAAAATCATCCTTTGTGCTTAGAAAAAACTATTGGACACATATTAAGCCCAAGTTATGGGATAATCATTTTTGGTCACCAAGCTATTGTGTTGTGTCGGTTGGTGGAGCGAGTTTAGAGGTAGTCAAGAGTTACATTCAGCATCAAAGAACACCGCCTTCTGCAAAAAAAATTAATCAATCAATAAAAATATCGGCCAAAAGCCGAGAGCTTGATTGACCCGCCTCTGAAAGAAGCGGGATTGCGCAAGCATTTTGCTCAAAAAGCTGGAGAAGATCGGTTTACCATAACTTAACTAACTCCAAACTGGGGTGGTAATAGTCATGTTTTCACTCTCTGTAGCGATTATAGAGATGTACTCGAAGAAAGGAAAATGAACCATTTTAAGATTCTCTGCAAAATATTATCGTGTTCATAAATTCTCTATTTGCGTGATCTTAAGTACATGATATGAGCCTTAGGTATCGAAATATGAAACCTAGTGGGCCAGGTAAATCATTCTGTTTCTTTTATCGGCATGTTATGCTTGATTTATGCGCTATTTATCAGCATAATAAAAAATACGAGAGAAGCTGATATTGAGCTCACATCATGCCGACAAACTTTAAACCCATTTATAGTATCACCCCAGGCATTGCAAAAAGCCTTATGAAAATTGAGGCTGCGAAGGAAAAGGTTGCGTTACTGCCAGTTAATCCTACAGTTCTCGCCTCGCTGCGTGAGACTGCTAAACTATACACCACACATTATTCTACAATGATAGAAGGCAATCAGCTCAAGCCTGAGGAGATCAAAGAGGTCATTGAGCTTCAAAGTCATTTTCCCGGCAGAGAGCGTGATGAGCATGAAGTAAAGGGCTATTATGCTGCTCTAGCTCAATTAGAACAATATGCCTCACAAAGCCATCCTGTTACCGAAAAGGTTATTCAAACCTTGCATGCTCTGGTGATGAGTGATGGAAGAACGCGCATTAAACCAACACCTTACCGAGATGGACAAAACGTTATCAAAGACAGCGGCACAAGAACAATCGTTTATATGCCTCCAGAAGCAAAAGATGTACCTGGGCTTATGCGCAACTTAGTGTCATGGATCAAAGAAAATGAAGAGATACCATGCCCTATTGTCGCTGGCATTGCTCATTATCAGTTTGCAACGATTCACCCCTATTACGATGGTAATGGACGAACGAGCAGGTTGCTGACAACACTCATTTTGCATCTTGGAGGGTATGATTTAAAAGGCTTATATTCTCTTGAGGAGTATTACGCTAAAAATTTGCTTGGTTATTATCGTGCTATCAGCATTGGCCCCTCTCACAATTATTATTTTGGAAGGGCGGAAAGCGATATAACCCCTTGGGTGGAATATTTTATAGAAGGGATGGCTTTTGCATTTGAAAAAGTTGTTGCACAAATGATTGCAAGCAATGAGAAAGGTGAAAAAGATCATTCGCAAGTTTTGCGAACCTTAGATCCGAAACAGCGCAAAGCCTTGGAATTATTTAAAGGATATGATGTTGTGACGGCTAAACAAATAGGTGATCTATTTGGATTTCAACCTAGAACGAATGCTGCGCTTTGCAAAAAATGGGTTGAATGTGGGTTCTTAGAAATTGTAGACGCTTCTAACAAAGCTAGAAAATATAAGCTATCTGCACCGTATGATGTAATTGTGAAGGAGAATCTATGACAACCTTCCACTCCAACATTATCAGCATTTATGGGGAAAAAGGCAAAGCCTGGCTATTGGGGGTAAAATGCCAAAATTGGAGAAAGTCGGGTACGGGTGTAATACTCTAGATGCAAACACAGGGACGCCTACAGATATTGGGATTTTAAGCGATTCTGAAGATAGTGAAAAAAGACCAGAGAAATATTCGACTTCAAAAAAGCTGGAGGAGATCGGTTTACCATAACCTAACCAACTCCAAACTGGGGTGGTAATAGTCATGTTTTCCTCTCCGAATGCGATTATAGAGGCGTACCTGTCCTGCCACCCGAAGCTTTAGCGCAAGGTGGAGAGCGCCAAATGAAAAGTGCTGGATTCTATGAAAAAGATACATCCTCGATGTGTATATCCTTTCTTTACCATCTTGGCTAAGAAAAGATAATATGATATAGTTTCTTAGTGTGGATGGCTTAAGAAAAGATAGGTTATGAATAAAAGAATAGGAACATATATTACACAAAAGATCTCTGGTGAGTCATATAAAGCATATGTTCCTGCAAAACTGCCGCCTGAACCACCAATAGAACTCACGGTGCTTTATCCTTACCTTGAAAAAGCAACTATGGCTTTAGCTGAATTAAATAGTATTCATAAGACTATTCCCAATACCGCACTCTTTATCTACATGTATGTACGTAAAGAAGCTCTGCTTTCAAGCCAGATTGAAGGAACGCAGAGTTCTTTCTCAGATCTAATGCTATTTGAACATAACCAAAAGCCTGAAGTCTCAATTGAAGATGTAGAAGAGGTATCTAATTATGTTAAAGCTATAAACTATGGCCTCGCGCGCTTAAAAGATGACTTTCCTTTATCTCTTAGACTGTTAAAAGAAATACACGGTATTTTGCTTTCTGGAGGTAGAGGATCAAGTCAAACGCCTGGAGAATTTAGAAGATCACAAAATTGGATTGGTGGTACAAGGCCAGGCAATGCTCTTTTTGTCCCTCCGCCAGTAGACTATTTAATTGATTGCCTTAGCGATTTTGAAAAGTTTCTTCATGATGAAAGCCTACCAGTTCTCATAAAAGCAGGATTAGCTCATGTTCAATTTGAAACAATACACCCTTTTTTAGATGGTAATGGTAGACTTGGTAGGTTGCTCATAACCTTACTACTATGTGCGAATAATATGCTTGATGAACCAATTCTTTACTTAAGCCTTTATCTTAAGCGAAATCGTCATACCTATTATGAGCTGCTACAAGAAGTCAGGGAATCCGGAAATTGGGAAACATGGCTGGAATTTTTTCTGATTGGTGTAGAAAAATCTTCAAAACAAGCTATTCAAACAGCAATGCGAATTAATGATCTTTTTGCAAAAGATAGTGAGAAAATATCTCATTTAGGACGTGCTAGATTTTCATGTGAACAAACACTCCAGTACATGAAACGCCTGCCTCAAGTAACAGTTCCTCTCCTCGCCAAGGAATTACAAATGACTCAGCCAACAGCAAGAAGTGCATTAAATCATATGCAATCCCTCGGTATATTAGAAGAAGCGAGCGGTAAGAAACGTGATAAAATTTATATCTATCGCAAGTATTTAGATATTTTGGAAGATGGCGCAAAACCATTTTCTACAGAGAAGTCATAATGAACACCTTCCACTCTAACATTATCAGCATTTACGGAAAAAAAGCAAAGCATGGCTAAATGCACTGCCCGAGTTTGTTGCTGCAATATCTTAAAGGCTGAATTTATGTGATTTGAAGGAAGCCACAAACCTGAGCTATAACTATGTATTATCGGGACTTCAGGGCGACAACTCTATCCATTTTAAAACTGGGGACTTGATAATGCAGGTTTGAAGCAAAAAGCATTTGCACTCAAGTGCTTTGCAAGATATGGCGGAGTTATTGCTACCAAACGCATTAAATTTCTTTTAACAGTACCAGGCCAAATTTATACAAATTTTCACCTGAGTCCAATTTAATTTCACCTTTTCCAATTTTAGGCAAAAACTCGGATAGCGAATCACTTGGTGTTTCTGGTTTGACTATGCAACCCATCTGAATTCCGGCTTTTATTAAATTTCCCCCAACTATTGCCATTACTACCGTTTTCATGGTGTTAAGATGCTTCAGCTCATTTATTTTAGGATCACGACCCAAATATTCCTTAAGAAGATTTTTCTCCACTTCTGGCACGTTTATATACCACATATTAATTGTCGCAAGATCATAATAAGGATCATTTAATCCTGCTGCATCCCAATCTATAGCTATAACTTTACCATTCACAAACAAAAGGTTATTCGGGTTGAGATCGTTGTGACAAATTCTATGATTGCACTGTGTATACTTCTTTAAGGATAAAACCTTAGTAAATTTGTTCAGAATGTCTTGCGACAGATTTTCACTTTGTAAAAAGTGTAAAACTTCCTGAACTTTTGCGAAAATATCTATAGGCATCATATCACTTGTGGGCGCTACTTGATGAAGCGTTTTAATGAAATGCACAACATTCTTCGTGGTATGTTGATCGCGTGGTACAGAAGATTTACCCAAAAATTCCATTAGCACAAAATTCTCTTTAGAATTTTCATAAAGTATTTTTGGAGCGATACCTAAAACGGCTGCTTGTTTTTGTATTTCTATAGCTTTTATGGGGTATATTTTAAATTTTTTTAGCACAAATTTATCATTAATGAGATAAACCTTATCTCCAGAAAATCCTCCACTTAACAGTATAGATTTTGTTACAGATCCTACTACGGCCTGTACTTTTGGACTTTGATTAAGCAAGACGTTAATATTTTCGCTAGCAAGTGCAATATTCATACTGATTAGCAAAATAATAAAAAATCTTAAAAACATTATAGTCTCTTAAAATGAATTCTATTCTACTTTGAGCATCACTTGTTGCATAAAGCCTAAACGATCGATGACTTGAGAATTCAGCAATTGCAAGACTACCATCAAAGTCCCTAATAGATGCTCTTGGGAGTGCACCCCAAAAGTGATGAATCCGGAGCCTAGTAACAGCCTTCAATCTTCACTTTCCATCACTTGATTTACCTTTATTTTGCTAGGCATCCGAATTCTTTGGGGTAAGCTTTCATCCTCGAGTCTTCGCCCAGTAAGGTCATGCATGCTATCAACTAAATCGCTCAGGCGTTTTTCCATCCCCAGAACAAAGAGTACCGCGCCGTAACTACCCATAGAGGTCGTCGGATCTCCCTTTTCAATTTTTCCAATAGTGGACCTTGATAAGCCAGCACGCTCTGCCATAAGCTGCGCAGTAATGCGCCTGCGACGTCTTGCATTATTGATATCCTGCCCTAATTTTCGCAAAGCGCTTATTACAAGAACGGGTAAATTTGCCATAACCTTCTCTTAAGTGTTTTATAGCTATCATAATTGACATTAATGACTAATATAGTAGTCATTAAACCTAAATTCAAGTCATATCTATTTAAAAAGTTTTATAGAAATCATTATGGCCCATAAAGAGCAATATGAGCAACATTAAACAACAACTTGTATTAGGATTAATTACTACCAAGCAAAACAATTTAAGGTTTTTTCTCAAAAATGGTTATGCGCGCATGTCTTTCAATGATCGTGAAAACCATGAATCCGCTCCCAATGATGTTACGGTAGGTAACATGTTATGACAGATAACATAATAGCAATTCAAGCTAATCCAATTTCTCAGCTTAAGCCAGAATCCGATAGCTCTTTATTTATTGCATCTGAATTTTGTAAGGATGGGTATAAAAATTCAAAATAAGCTTGTCATGTCCTAAAAATAACGAAATATGTCACTTTTAGGACATGCTAGACGCATTCATGTCCTTTAGGTTTCATTATTCGTAACCCAAAGGACATATTGATCATAATCGCTAAATTACGGTTGGTTACACACTTTCTAGAGATAGTATGTCCGTATAATTACAGTATTTGTAACCTTAGCCACATGCCTAATCATATATTGGCAAGTTTCAGGCATTACTTGAATATTTTTAAGTTTACCATGTGGCTATAATTACATTATGAGTAATTATACGGACATGCTGATACAAGAAATTAAACATTTTGCTTGCGCCCCCTAAAAATAGATGTATCATGTTCTTATAATTACACTATTTGTAATTTTGGAAGCATGGCAATTATATGAATCTACAGTCTTACATAAAACACCTCAGGAAATATGGGAAACGAGCCTTCACGATTGAAGAGATTTTGGAAGAATTCAAAGTATCTCGCAATTATGCCAGGGTGGCTTTATATCGCCTTATTCAAAGTGGCGACCTTGTCTCCCCGGCTAAAGCTTTTTATGTCATCGTACCTCCTGAATATCAAACATACGGTTGTATACCTGCAGAACAACTTATTCCCATACTCATGAAGCATCTAAATATCGATTATTATGTTGCCCTGTT
>VGTX01000071.1 GCA_016874315.1 Gammaproteobacteria bacterium
GTTCAAGCCCATCCATTCGGCTAAAAAGAGACTCTAGAACATCCCATGCAAAGGTTGTCTTTGCAGAATACACACTTTTAAGGTGAGGGATATACCGAGCAAAGTCCTCTAATATCGCTTTAATAGATTTTGGTGGGGTATACTCGCTGAGCTCGCCTTTCTCAACTGCTTTTTTACGCTCCGTATCTCGAGCGAGCTCTGCAAGCTCGAGCTCTTTGCGCACGTCAGGATATTTATCTAAATTTAAGAATTCACTCACAAACTCTTCTAATTTCTCCATCAATCCTGGTTTTTTCGTGGCAGGGAAGTGCGTTTGAAGATATCGCTTCGTTCGTTCACGAGGGCCGGCATAGGCCGCATTATGCACACCGATTAGTACCGCATTCTGATGACCTCTTTGAGCAGCTTCTTGCTCCATTCGAATTAGAGTCTTTTGTAAAAGCTCTTGAGCAGACTTAAGGAGAGGATATTCCTTCAGCATAGCTATTAAGAAGGGATTTTTTAAGGATTTACTTATGCATTGAACTTCATGCTCTGTTAAGAGGCGCTTTTCCAGAACAATTGTATTTAATGAAGTCGATAACTCTGCATAAGACATATGATAATTAAACATTCAATAACTCTTTTAGTTTAGGAATATCTCAGTTATATGATATATAGGACATATATTCGGATTATTAACGAGAGGCATTGCCATACATTCTGTATATCACCGTCTTTGGTGTGTATACCGATTCTGCTGAGTTGCACTTAAATTTCTGGAGTGCAGTATGGGCTGATTAAAATTGAGAATTTCGCCCTCTTCAGGAATGAATGGATTATTAGATTCGATATGAGCACGTCCACCACTTAAAGCAAAGACCGCTGCATCACAATGATACTTCTGAGCCCATTTGATTGCATCCGGTTTTTGAGATAGTAGAATTTTTGCAATATCATTCTGAAAAAGAAGCGGCACCATATTGTGATATTGGGGATTTTCTACAGCGAGATTGATGCTTTGAATTAAGTAGTGTGGAGTCATTTCATAGCGCATAATTTCTGTAACAACAGCTGAATGCTTATTAATAATTGCTATATATAACGCTGTATTACCATCTTTGTTACAGAAATTGATATTAGCTCCAGTTTCAAGAAGTGTGCGACAAGTAACATGATCGCCATTTTCAGCAGTAACTATTAAAGCTAAATCTTTACTCATTTCTTTAGGAGCTTTCTTTAGGAGGGGTATTCGGTTACGAACAAAGTTCATAGATTGCTTCAACTCGGATGAAATAATTATATTTGCAGCTTGAGTTTGACCACATTTTTTTGCCCATGACCAGGCGGTATTTGCATGATCATCCTTGAGAAAAAGATGTGCGCCAGCCTTAATTAGAATCTTCACCAAACCTGAATCAATGATTTCAGGAGGGGAATGTTTTACCAGCTGCATTAATGCTGTTTTGCCTGTATTATCTTGTAAATTGACATTAGCCCCTGCAGCAATAAGCATCCTTAGTGAGCTCATACAAGTTCTATTCGCAGCTAATATAAGAGCTGTTTTTCCCTCATTATCTTGCAGGTCTACATTGGCACCTGCAGTAATGAGAGTCCTTACAATTTCGATATGACCATTTTGCACTGCCATCATTAATGCAGAGAATCCAGAAATATCTTGTAAATTTAGATCAGATCCTGCTGCAATACATTTTCTCACAAGCTCAATATGTCCAATACATGCAACCATCATTAAAATTGTATCGTGATGATGATTTTTCAGATTCATATAAACTCCTTCAGCAAGAAAAATGTTCACAAATTCGACATTTTGATGAGCAAAAGCAACCATTACAGCTGTTTCTCCTTCCCAATCTTGTTGATTCGGAGAGGCGCCAGCGTGGAGTAAATATTTTAATATTTGAGTATTATTCTCTTTGATAGCAAATATTAAAGCAGATTTCCGCATGCTATTCATTTGATTCGGATTGGCTCCTGCCGCAATCAATATCTTAACACAATCCAAGTGATTACGTATGACAGACCATATTAAAAGAGAGGTGCAATAATCATCCCTCCAATCTGGATCGACCCCCGCTCTAATCAGAAAATTTAAAGAAGATGCATACCCTTGCTTCGCACAAAGTATCGCAAGCTGTCCTTTTTGAGATTGAGTTAAAGCCATTGAGTTTTCTAATAGATATTCACATAAGACAGTTTGTGTACATGGCAAATCGTGAAGATTTCCTTGTATCAGCATTCCTTCAAGAGTGCCATGCATAAAATCTAACTGACAAACTGGCTGAATATTGAGTTGATTTTGAACATATGAATCATATGCTGCAATCATCGATTCTTTTGATGGAATATCCTCTGTAACGCTTGGCTCTAGACCTGCTTCAAGAGAGTCTCTCATTGTCGCTGTAGAGGCATTTCGGTCATGCCATGCAAGTACCGCGTCGAGGTGTGCTCGGTCGATAAAAGGACCCTCTGCAACCATCGTGCTCAGAATTTCTTCTTCAGTCTTTATAATTTCGGGTGCAAGCAACTCTATCTCAGTATGCTCTTGTTGTTCAAGAGCCTTTTCTTCATTTAAGAAGATGATGACTGCATTGTTATCATCTTTTAGTGGTTCCAGAAGATTTTTCTTGAGCTGATTTATTTTGGTATCAAAATTTCGACATTTGATTGCTCTGCTTTTTGCTGGTTCTTTTTCTATCGATTTTAAATATTTTTTAAATAAATCTTCAACATTGCTAGAATCTTTCAGTTTATAGATTTGTTTTGTTTGTGGCTCGAAGCGATAGCCTGCAGCCTGAGCATAGAGCTGATATAAGAGCGAAGTATAGATATAACGCGCTATCCCGCCATTTTCGATATCTTGAGAATCTATCTTTGCAAATGGGCTCATTAAAGCTTGGATAGTTTCTTTACGAGACTTAAAATTTGACTGAATATCAAAGACAATCAATTGATGATGGTCTAAGAGTCGCTCTTCTAGCCCTTTTTGACAAGTAAAATCTGTATTCCTAACATATTTTTTCTGTAACAAGTCATATGCCGCTCTCGCATCATCAAGAGCAAGGATTAACGTATTACGAGCGGTGTCTTTATCGACTGGACTTTCAAGATTGTCCATACGTTTAAAAAGAGACTCTAGAACATCCCATACAAAGGTGGTGTTTGCAGTATATTGATTTTTAAGATGAGAGATATAGTAACCAAAGTCTTCTTTTATCTCTTCAATGGATTTAGGTGGGATATACTCACTGAGCCTGCCTTCCTCAACTGCTCTTTTACGCTCTGTGTCTCGAGAGCGCTCTGCAAGCTCGAGCTCTTGGCGTACGTCAGGATATTTATCTAAATTTAAGAATTCATTCATGAAGCCTTCTAATTTCTCCATCAAGCCCGTTTTTTTCGTGGCAGGAAAGTGTTGTTGAAGATACTGTGCTGTACGTGAACGAGGATCGGCAAATGCAACAGCATGCACATAAGTTGGTACCGGCACCGTATTTTGATGGGCTCTTTGCGCAGCCTCTTGCTCCATTTGTGTCAGAGTGTTTTGTAAAAGAATTTGAGCAGAATGAAGAAGTGGGTATTGCTGAAGCATGGCTTTTAGGAAGGGATTTTCTAAGGATTTACTTATGCATTTGACTTCATGCTCTGTTAAGAGGCGCTTCTCTAAAGCAACGGCATTTAATGCAGTGGATAATTCGGCATAAGACATATGGTAATTAAACATATAAAAAACCTACATTAAACAGGCACGGTCCAATGATCGGACCGTATAAAAAACATATATACACTTTATTCATCAAAGAGATTGCCATACATTCTGTATATCACGGTCTTTGGTGTGTATACCGATTCTGCTGAGTTGCACTTAAATTTCTGGAGTGTAATAAGGGCTGCTTGAAATTAACAAGTTTGCTTTCTTCAGAAATGAATGGATTATTAAGATCGATACAAATATTGCCACTACTCAATGCAACAATTGCTGCATCACACTGATGCTTCTGGGCCCATGCAACCGCATCTGGCTGTTGACGTAGCATAATCTCAATAATTTTTGGAGTAAAAAGAAGAGAGACGGTATGGTGATACTTTGGATTTTCTACCGCAAAGCGAATACTTTGAATCAAATGATATGGATTCATTTCATAGCACATGAGTTCTTTAATAAGATCGACATGCTCATTCGCGATAGCAACATCAAGAGCCGTATGTCCATTTTTATCGCAACGATTAATATTAGTACCATTCTGCAGCAATCTCCAGCAGGTAAATCGATCGCCCTCTTTTGCTGCTCGAATTAAATCAGGCTCATTTTGCGAAATTTGCAACTGAATTTTTGATTCCAATATTCCGTTTATAAAATTATCGAAATATCTGCCGGCCAATCCTTTAGAAAGGGTCCAGATTTTCGATATTTCCAAGTTTTTCAATGCATTCATCATGGGTGTGTTTTGATCTCGATCTTTTAAATCAAGATTGGCACCCGCATCAATTAATAATTTTATACACTCAACACCCCCATGCAGCGATGCGAGCATGAGGGCTGTATTTCCCTTACAATCTTGCACATCTAAATTTGCACCAGATTGAATCAGTAATTTTACAGACTGAACGTGGTTGTTTCTAGCAGCCCACATTAACGCTGTGCATTGACTCGCGCCGCAGATATCTATATTTGCACCAGCATCAATCAGAACTTTCATAGACTCCAAGGCTCGATAACGAACGGTTCTTATTAAAGCTGTATCTCCATATTGATCTGCTAAATCAAGTTTTGCGCCAGCTTCAATCAGGAATTTTAGAGATTCAATTTTTCCACCTACTGCCGCTTCCATTAAAGCAGTAGGTCTATGCCAAGATTGAAAATCAAGCTTGGCACCCGCCTCTATCAGGACTTTTATACAAGCTTTATGATTTTCTTTTATTGCCATGGATAAGAGAGTATTTCTTTCGTATGGATGTTCGTAGTTTGGATTAACCCCCTGCGCAAGAAGGATTTTTAAAGCTTTGTAATATCCATTCTTGATACAAAACACTGCAAGCTGTTTTTTTTGGAGAGTCTTACGGATTTGATTTTTTGATAAATATTCGCACAACACTGTTTGAAAACATGGTAGATCGCGCATCTCCCTCCAAGAGATGATTGTATCGAGATCATTGTGCATGAAATAGAATTGCAAATATCTATTGCGATTCAATTGATTCTGCACATAAAGATTATATCTCATAACCATTGATTCTTTAAATGGACTTACTTCTTTGAAACTAGGCTCTAATCCTGCTAGAAGAGAATTACGCATGGTTTCTGTTGAGGCATTTGGATCGTGCCATGCAAGTACAGTCTCTAGATGAGCTCGATCTATAAAAGGCCCTTCTGCAACCATTGTGGCTAGGATTTCTTCCTCTGTCCTTAAACTCTCTGGTGCAATTAATTCATCTTGTGTATGTTCTCTTTGTTCAAGGAGGCCCTTCTCATTGAAAAAAATAATGAGTGAGTTATGATCATCCTCTCCAACAGTAAGGCTGTTATTTTCCATGCTCGCTATTGCAGCATTGAAAATTTTCTCTTGCCTCTCTCTGAGTCTTACATTTGAGAATTGGTTTAAATACTGTTGCTTTATATTCTCAATATTGACACTGTCTTTAAATTTGTAAATTTGTTTTGTTTGTGGCCCTAGCCGATAGCCTGCAGCCTGAGCATAGAGTTGATATAAGAGGGGAGTATAGATATGACGCGTTATCCCACCATGTTCGATATCTTGAGAATCCATCTTTGCAAATGGGCTTATTAGCGATTTGACTGTGTCTTTGATTGAGCTCAAGCTGCTTTGTGCATGAGGCACAATCAGTTGATGATGGTCTAAGAGTCTTTCCTCCAGGCCGTGCAAACATGAAAAATCTATCCCCAAAAAATATTTATACTCATTAAGATCGTACGCAGCGCGTGCATCATCAAGGGCTAGTATGAGAGCATTACGAGCCTCATCTTTTTCAGCAGAGGTCTGAAGACTCTCTATTCGATTAAACAGGGCA
>VGTX01000072.1 GCA_016874315.1 Gammaproteobacteria bacterium
TATCACGTTCGGCTTCACGAGCGTAGACTGTGCCCATATATTCTTGACCACGGAGTTCACTCTCATGCATTCGATCGATTGCTAACTGAGCGATTTCGGTGGCGTTTTTCATTTCACGCATGAGTTCGGAGAGTATTTTTTCAGATTCAAGGCGGCAAGGCTCAAGACCTGTTTTCATTTCTTGCAATATGTTTATTTCTTTAGCTTTCTCTTCTAACTGCTGTGTGAGGGATTTAATCATATCAACGGAGTGAGTTAACTCCCGATCGAGATCGTTGAGACGAGTTTGGCGATGCTTATTCTCCATATCTGCAATTTGTTTATCTTGCAGAATCTGGTTATATTGAGCAACAAACAGATCGCGAGCCGTGCGCCATTTTTCAAATGCTTCAGCGGCATCTTTTACAGCACGATCGCTATCTTGTTGTGACTGAGTAAATCCATCACATTGTTCGGCGAGGGTATTATATTGCTGCATCATTTCTTCGAGCTGCGAGTGCATTTCTGAAAGCTGTGTTTCATGAACTTGTCGCTCATTGGCTAGGCGTTTACTGTGCTCTTGAAAGTGTCCAGCAAGTTGCTGCATTTTTTGTAAGGCAAGGTTGGCTTGATGCATTTCGGCTTGAACTTTTTCTTTTTGGGCTGCAGAGTCACGAAGTTGAGTTTCGAGGCGTTGTTTGCGCTGAAGGAGTGTATTTATAACCTCTTTTTGCTCAGTAAGTGTTTTTTGCATCGCTTCGTATTCGGCTTTAGCCAAATCATATTGAGCAGTCACCTCTGCTAAGCGAGGGGCCTTTTTACGCAATGGTCGAATCCAATTCGCGCCGACCAGTACACCATTTGGCAAAACATAAGCTTGGTTTGGCTGTAAGCGATCTAAATCATTGAGCACAGTTTGAGGGGAGTCATGTGCAATGAGCGAGCTCCAGTAAGATGGCTCTTGATCGCCCCATACATATTCTAAATCGAGTTCTGCTTCTTTTTCGAGCATCTCAATTGTGACTGGTTTTTGCCCCATGTATAAAAATTGTGTTGGGCTTGAATAGAGCAGTCGGTCTTGATAAGAGTGATTGGTGAACGTTTTTGAATTGACGAGTTTTGCATCCCGATCGAGCTGAGTCACCCAAGAAGCGCGCATATTTTGAAGTGCAGAGCATTCAGATTCAAATTTTTGCATACGCTTGCTTAAATCTTGCACATGCTGGCTAGTTTGTGCATATAAGGTGCTTTGCTCAAGGTGTTCTTGCCGAACACGATCGACTGCTGCACCGAGCTCTTGATGTGTTTGTAAGCACTCAGCGTACTGGGTTTCTTTTGAAGCAAAAATGGCCAGTGCTGTTTGTGTATCAAGTGCATCAATCTTTTTCATTAAGGACTCGACTTCCAAATCGAGCCCACGAATACGGTCCTTCTTACTTGCGATTCGATGGCGATGATGTTCACAATTCGACGCTAATAAATCTCGATCGCGTATTTTCTGATGATATGTTTGATTGATGTTTTGACGATTTTTCTCAGCTGCTGCAATATTATTCTTTAAAGAGAGTTCTTCTTGCGCAAAATTTTGTTTCCAATCGGTTTGCTGGTATGGCTCTAATAATGCCTCCCATTGCGAATCTGTTTGTTGAGCAATTTCAGCGAGAAGGATTTCTTTTGCTTCTTTTTTGGCTTGTGATTCTTGAGTAATTTGCGCGATACGATCTTGCAGCCAGTTGATATGTGTTTGTAATTGAGTGAGTTGCTGGTCGTGCTGTTGCTGTGTTTGTATTAGGGTATTGTGCTCCTGAGTGCGAGTAGAAAAATGCTCTTTTAACTTATCGCGCGCATATTCTTTTTCGAGCCGATCTTTCTTCAAATCTGCAATACTTTCTTGATAAGTTTTCCATTCTTGCTGAGCGGTTGCGAGGGCTTGGGATTTGAGCTCTAGCTCATGAGAAGTTTGTCGATAGGCTAAGCTAAGGTATTCTTGTCTTGAGGCCATTAACTCTTGTCTGAGGGATTGATAGGCTGCGGCTTCTTCAGCTTGTTCTTTTAAAATAATGCAACGAGCATGAATTTCTTTTTCCAGGTCAGCTGCACGAGCAAGATCTTCTTTTGTTTGGTCAAGGTGGGCAAGCGTTTCTTTTTTACGATCGTAGTAGCGCGAAATACCTGCAGCCTCCTCTAGAAACTGCCGTAATTCTTCCGGTTTTGCCTCAATAAAACGATGAATCATGCCTTGCTCAATGATGGCATAACTTCTTGCGCCTAGACCGGTACCACTGAGTAAATCTAAGATATCTCGACGACGGCAGCGAGTATTATTTAAATAGTATGCTGAATGTCCTTCGCGGCTAATCAAGCGTTTAATGCTAATTTCAGCATATTGAGAAAAAGGGCTATGCTCGGATGGATTATTATTTTCAAATGTCAGTTCAACATGAGCCTGACCGACAGGTTTACGAGTACTAGACCCATTGAAAATCACATCAGTCATTTGCTCTCCACGCAATTGTCTTGCAGAAGACTCTCCAATGACCCATTTAATGGCATCGACTACGTTAGATTTTCCACACCCATTTGGGCCAACAACTGCTGTAATAGCTGGAAATTTTGGTTCAAGAATCTGCACATCTGCAAAAGACTTAAAGCCGAGGATTTTGACACTTTTTAATCGCATAAGTTAGATTGAATTCTTTATTATTTTAATCAAAACAAGTGTATGTTTGATAAGACTGAAAATCAATGCAATTTAATGAAATATCCGTGATAAGTTTTTATCTTATAGGTCTTTTTGATTGATTTGAGTCTCTCTCAATCCATATGGTAGGATAAATAATACATTTCTAATCTAGTGAGCATATAGCCATGGGATTTTTTGATTCATTTTTTGGAGCATTACTTTTAGGATTTATTGCCTGGATGACCTATAGCACCATACAAAATCGTTCCGATCTTTTTACTCGCGAATCACTTTCGAAATCTTTTGGAACAATGGGGTGGTTAGGACTTGGGTTATGCTGCTTTGTTGCATTATTAAGCTGGAGTTTACCTGCTGGACAGGGAGTAAGCTCAGGCCAAGCGGAAGTAAATTTTTCTTCCAGAAGCACTCCCAGCCCAACATATAGCGATCGCCACATTTAATATTCTGTGGCGCTCTTACATTACTTAGAGTAGTCTTCTTCAGTCCACGTTGGGGAGACCCAATAGGAGCGAACAAATTCTTCTTCTTTTTCAGGGGTGAAGAAGATTTTTTCGGCGCTTTTTGCGGGCAATATTGATACGAGAGACCCATTGAGAGCTGTCATATAAATCTCAGCAATACGCAACTGAGCACGATCTTCAGCAGCAGCGTTTTGTGTGTAATACCATTCATTATACACATCGAGCAGGTCAAATAGACTTCTCTGGCCAACCATGAACTGATCTTTATAAGCCGATACAACGGTGCCAATTGAGCGTTCATGATCGCAGCGATACTGATAAGATTTCTGTGCACTTTGCCAGTCTTCCCAAGAGGCGGTTGCGAGATAATCGATTTCATTGCGCTGACGTTTTACTTCAAAGCGCGCCTGTTGATACCGAATAGCCTGCGCGGAAAGCTGCTGCATATCCTGAGCGCCGCGAAAAACATTATATGTGAGGTTCACGCCAACTTCTGTATTCACTTGATGGTTTGGGTTGCCATCAATATTTTTGCGAAATTCAAAACGTGCGAGACCATAGACTTGGGGAAAGAATGGGCTTTTTGCGGATTGATATTGATAATATGCGGCATCTTGTTGGAAAGCGGCTGCACGCACTCTTGCTCCGTACTGATGAACGCTTTCAAGATATTGATTAAACTCTGCTGGCATTAAAGCGCTGAGTTCTGTTACCTCTAGATCGATGGGATTCAGTCCACCAGTTACATCTTTGAACAGTGCTTGCTGTTTATGTAGCTCGGCTAATGTATTGATGACACTTGCATGAGCGGTAGCAACGCGACCCTGAGCTTGAATCCGGTCCACTTCACGAGAAAGGCCCTGAGCAGAGCGCTGTTCAATAAGATTTGCGATTTCTTTAAGTCTTTTGTAGTTTTCTTTTGCTAAAGTTACTCGTTCCTGAGCAAGAAGAACTTTAAAATATACTGAACCAATATCAGTGAGTTTATTTAAGATACGGTCTTTTGTTGACCATATTGTTGCGCGCAATCCACTTTGAGCTTGTTCATAATCGTTGTACCGCTTTAATCCATCGAAGACGTTTTGCGAGATCACAAGATTATAATCTTTCCGCCACAAAGTGGTTGCAGGATCGGTATCATTTTGTTGTGAATAATGGTCATGCACGAGGTCACAATTTGCATCGATAACAGGAAGAAATGCACCGGCTTTACTGCTTAAATTTGTGCGTCCGATAAATTCCTCACCCATGGCAATTTGGACATCCGGGGCATGATCGAGTCCATATCCGAGCGTTTCTTGTAAGGATAGGGCTTGAAGAGAAGAAGACAATCCCAGGCAACTTAACAACATGTAGAATTTTTTCATCCATGATGTATGTTGAGGAATATGATATTTATTATTAAAAATTGGCACTCTGGTCTACCTCCATAATAGTAGCTATGATCTTGTAGTTTAATTTAACGCTCTGTCAATGCAACCTGTTTGGCCTTCATAATTGGTTTCATTAAATACTGCATAACTGTGCGATGGCCTGTTAAGATATCTACAGAGGCAGTCATTCCAGGGATAATGGGGTATTCTTGATTTCCTCGCGTTAAGCTGTGTTTGTTAGTGGTAATGCGCACAAGGTAGTAGGGTTGATCGTGCTCTATGAGAACATCTGGGGAAATATGCTCAACTTCGCCCTCTAATCCTCCAAACAAAGAGTAATCGAAAGCGGACACTTTGACATGAGCTTTCATGCCTTTTCTGATGAAACCAATATCTTTGGGCTGAATACGCGCTTCGATAATTAAGTGGTCATCCATTGGAACAAGATCGAACAGTGTTTCACCAGGGCGTAAGATTCCACCTTGTGTATGAATATAAACTTTATTGATTGTTCCATTCATAGGGGCGCGTAAGATTGTACGTTGTTCGCGGTCTTGGAGGGTAAGATGCTCTTCCTCGAGGTGTTGCAGCTCAAGCTGGGTGCGATGGTATTCAAACGCGAGTTCTTTACGATATTGTGCTTGATATTCTTGTTTCCGATTTTCTACGAGTCGTCGCAGTTCAAGTGAGCGGTCAACTTTATAGCGTGTTTGTTCCACTAAGCCTTTGAGCTCTCCAAGCATTCTCTGATGCTGGAGATATTCTTGAGGTGAAATGGCTCCTGAACCTTCCAGTCCTTGAATCATTTCAAATTCTTGCTCTTTCAGATCGTAGCTTTTTTGAGCATAGTGATATTCAGAGCGTTCTTGTAGGATTTGCTGGTCGAGTTGCGCGAGTTCATGGTCGGCCGATTGCATACGAAGGATGTATTCCTGACGACGTGTGTCGTATAGCATTTTTTCATTCAGAGTGGCCTCTGGGTAGAGCATATGCAGCTCTTCTGGCACGTTGAATGGCTCATCATTCATTTCAGCTAGAATGCGAAGAGAATGGATTTTATCTGCATGAATTTGGAGGGTGTTTTTTTCAAGTTGTGTTTGCGCCCATAAATCGTCAATTTCAGCAAGAATTTCTCCTTCCGTGACGACTTGACCTTCTTGAACGCATAAGCGTTTGATGATTCCACCTTCGAGAGATTGGATGGTTTGCATTTGACGAATGGGCACAACCATTGCTCTGTCTGTGCGGGTAAGTTCTTCGAGAGGTGAAAAATATGCCCATAAAAATAGGACGGTTGTGAATGCAAGGAGAATTTGAAACCGTCGTTTAAGAGCTTGCATTGCAAAATCTTCGATGAGGTCAGCTGAATATGTGTCCGGAGAAGATAATGAGATTGTATTCATAAAGAAACTCCAGTGGAAGCAGGTTGTTGCTGTTGAGGTTGTGTGGCGATTGGTTGTCGTTTCACAATCTTACCTTGATG
>VGTX01000073.1 GCA_016874315.1 Gammaproteobacteria bacterium
ATATTACTACTAATATCAGCAGCAGTTTTTGGCGCCTCTTGATAGAAAGACCTCATCATTTGGTAACGATAACTCTTAATATCGTTCACTTTTGTATGAACTCGCATAGGATCTACACCCAGCATAAGAAGCATATGTGATGCCATCATTAATGAACCCTCTAAGGCCTCAGGTATTACCTCAGTTGCACCAGACTGTTGCAATGTTGTTAAATAACGATCATCTCTTGTCCTTACTAGGACAGGTAAAGATGGGCGATGAAATCTAATCATTTTCAACATGCGACGAGCGCGATGTGCATCATCAAAAGTAATCACAATCAATTTAGCATATAAAAGCCCCGAAGCCAGAAGAGTTTCTTCCTTGGTTGCATCTCCATAATAAATAGGCTCCTGAGCATTTAAAGCTTCCTCTAATCGATCGGGATTCAACTCAATTCCTAGAAATTTGATATTTTCTTGCTCTAAAAATAATGCTAGTGATTGGCCAGTTCTGCCATATCCACATAAAATAACATGATCACGAAGTGGAGGGGCGCTCACCAAGCCATCAATATTCACTTGATGCCCTTTTTTAGATTTTCCAAAGAGTTTATCCGCAATTTTTTGACTATTACGAATCAATAAAGGCGAAATTGTTATAGATATAATCACAACTGATGTAATGATGTTTAAGATTTCTGAGGGCAAAATAGCACTTGATGTTTCGATTGCTAAAATAGCAAAACCAAATTCACCACCCTGCGCTAGCGCTAAACCAGCCTTCAAAGAGGTCAGTCCATCATGTCTACCTACATAATGAGTTAGCAGATATACAACTAACGTTTTAATACAAACAAGCGCCCCAACAAGCAACAATATCCACTTGAAGTAAACAATTAATACATATGGCTCAAGATGAATCCCGACTGTAACAAAAAACAAACCCAATAATACATCTCTAAACGGCTGAATATCCGTTTCAATTTGATGTGCATATTGCGTTTCAGCCAACATCACTCCGGCTAAAAAAGCCCCAAGCTCTTTACTCAACCCAACCGCATCAGTAATTGCAGCTGAAGAAAGCGCAACCAATAATGTTGCAAGCATAAAAAGCTCTGAAGATTTCGCCTCTGCAACAACGTGATACAGTGGTCGTAAAATGAATCGCCCGACAATAAGCAATCCAGACACAACAATACATCCAATTGGTAATAAGGTATATAACGCATCCCCAACTGCAGCTCCGTTTCCACCATTTGCCAAAGATGGAATAATGATCAAAAATGGCACAGCAGCCAAATCTTGAAATAATAAAATACTTAAAACCAACTGACCATAACGCGATTGTAGCTCTGACTGCTCAACCAACTGTTTTGTTACAACAGCTGTTGAAGAGAGCGTTAATGCACCAGCAATAGCAATCGATCCAGCCAGCGATATAGAATCTAAAAACGATCCAATTGCAATAATAATCATTGTTGTTATGAGAACCTGACCACCACCCAAGGTAATAAGATTTCTTCGCATTGAAATCAGTTTAGGAACTGATAATTCCAATCCTATCATAAAGAGCAAAAATACAACGCCAAACTCAGAAATTGTCTCTAAATCTGAACGCGCCTGTACAAAGCCAAGCCAATTTGGCGAAACCAGCATTCCCGTAAACAGATATCCGAGTATCGCTGGTAGCGATAATTTTCGCAAAAGAGAGACCATGAAAACACTAATAAACAAAATAACTAGTAAATCTTCGAACATTTCCACTCCTTTACAGATACATATGTATCAACTGCCTTGATTTTCATGATATTTTACTCTTGCACTCAGCAAATCAGTTGATATCAGAATATTCTATCTAATATAATGATAGACAAAAGGTAGCTCTTCAACGATTTTGACTTGCTGAAAGTAATGGTCGTTTATAAAATTCTCATTCGGGAAACTACTTTTGCGACAACAAAGGGATCGTTGTTGTAAGACAGCTAAAAACTGAGAGAATTCAGGGGATATTGTATAATAAATATTGATATTATTCAATTAGTTTTGTGTGGCATTATAGCCTGATTTTCCGTTCATTTTCACACAAAAATTGTGTGTTCTAAACAGATCCTGTTTTTAAAGGAGATATCATGAGGCCATTAAATTTGTATTTGATTGGACCTATGGGTGCTGGGAAAAGTACCATCGGTAAACATCTAGCGAGAGAACTAAACATAGAGTTTTACGACACCGATCAGGTCATAGAAGAACGCTCAGGGGCAGACATTGGATGGATTTTCGATGTAGAAGGTGAATCTGGTTTTCGCAAAAGAGAGCGAAAAATCATCGATGAACTAACGCAAAGAGTTGGGATTGTTCTAGCAACTGGTGGTGGCGCCGTGCTTGATCCAGAAAATCGCAATCGCCTTGCAGCAAGAGGAACTGTTGTATATCTTCACACTACAGTTGAGCAACAAATGAAGCGCACAATGCGTGACAAACGCCGTCCAGAATTACAACAAGAAAATTTTGGATCAGACGATATGCTTGAACTCATGGAAGAACGTGACCCGCTTTATCGCGAGATTGCGGATATTGTTGTTGAAACAGATGGCCGCACTGTTCGATCTGTTGCTGCGGAAGTTATTCGCCTTTTAGATGAGCAACTCTCATAAGAGATTGCTCTCTAATTAATGTGCCCATAATCGTTTTTTAGAAATTTTCGACCCTCTGTGAGCAAGAAAACTCTTCGAAGTTAAGGCAAAAAAGAGCAATTAATGACATCCCACAAAGATCATCAATTGACTCTTTCCGCCATGTTCTCTATGAAAAAATGGAATGAGTGCCTCAGGTAAGATCTTCAAAATAGAGAAGGTTCCTCGATCTCGCACCCAACTCCATTGCCCAGCGCTTCCAAGAAAAGAAAACTCCCCCTTTTTTATAACTAATTGTGTCTGAATGGAGTTCATTTGCGCTGGAATCAATCCATAATCTGCGGTTCTCGAGTTTAAATGTTGTTGAAAATCAATATCTAATCTATAAACTCCAGAAGATCCCTGTCCACTTGCCTTGAGAACAATCGCGAAATCTACAAGATATCCATCCAATCCATCTTCTGTATTGATCCGAATTTCTTCCTGGGCCTTGAGTTTGGCAGAACTTCCAACCTCAACGCGAATTCTTGGGCTTGCAATCAAAGAAACACCGAAATCACGCTCCATCTCCAATAGCAAGGAGTTTAAACCCTCGCGCCAAGTATTAAATTGAAATACTGAATGATCATAAAGAAATGATGAAAGAAATCTCTCCACTTGATGATCTTGCACAACTATACAATACAACGTAACAGTCAATGAATCGCGCGGCTTATCTGTCAATTGAATCCACTGCCGCAATAAATCAAGTTCCGTTTGTGATTCCGCTATTAAATTCACAACAGATTGCTGTCCGGCGCCAATAATTCTACATTTTTTACAAGGTAGTCCTTTTGAGGAGTTTTGATAAGAAATATAATCCCCTGGGCCTGTAGATTGTAGCTCATATAACTCAGTTAAGTATTCTTGTTTATTTCTCGGTTTGATTGGAGCCATTAGAGGATCGGCACATACCAATGTGATTAACATGCAATTTAATAAATTCACAATCAAAATGAATAACATTTTGGCCCGAAGTAATCTTTCCTTTTGACCCAGCATACCAACCCTTTTCTTGCAACTCGTTAACAAAAAACAAAAAATGCTCCAATTCACCATCACACTTAATTTTGAAACTTTGGATATAACAAAGATTTTCTTTTTTTGAAAGTTTCTTGGCTTCACATACTCGAACACGTAACTGATATCTCTCAGCTACCTGGACTATGTTGCTAATCGATAATTGAGTGAACTCTACCGAGCGAAGATTAGAATCCGCGTAACACGGTAATATAAGACTCAATATCCAAAGCAGCAGTAATACTACCATCTTTTTCGGTTTTAATACTTTTTGCATGCATTAATAATTTCCTAACATGATCATCAGCATGGAGAGAAGAATCGATCTGAATAGTAATGATATATTCTGTTAAATGCCAACTAAACTCTTTTGCGCGAATTCCAACCGGAGCCTCTGCTTTCAAGACTTTTAAATATTTGAGAATATTTTCCTGTCTTAAAAAAATTTCTTCCCAGTAATATTCTTCAACAACATTTCGATCTAGACTTTGCATTTCTTCGATCTTGTCATGAGATTTTTTGATTATAACATGATCATTTCTAGAGAATGATTGCATAAAAATAAAAATAAAAACCAAGGAAATGATGATGATTTTTAGATGGTTAACTCTAAATTTTTCTCTAAAAAACTCAAAAAAAAATGTAGCTCGTTAATCATTATACGAACGCAAATCTTTGTTGTTTTTGTGTCTCGACGCAAGTGTACGTGCCACTATCGGTGCTCGTGCAATTTGAGCATACAACTGATGAAATGTTTTGATCTCTTGCTTCTCACCCACTGGCTTTTTGTCCGAAATATTTAAATTAACCGCATCTGCCTGATCGGCACGATAACAATAATCAGCCAATATTAAAACGGAATTATCTTTTACCTCAACAAGCCCCCCAAGGGTATGAAATGAGTGCGATCGTCCTTGCGTAATATATGTAATATCTCCTTCATATAACAGTGTTAATAGTGGAGCATGTCCTGATAAAATACCTGTTTCACCGAGAGGTCCTATAAACTTAACAAAATCTACTGCCAAGTCGATAAATACACCCTGAAGGGAAACTACGCGCAATGCAATCGAACTCATATAAATACCCTTAAGTTTGCATGATTAGCTTTTTAATGTCTGTGCTTTCTCATACACTTCATCTAAAGAACCCACCATGTAAAACGCTTGCTCTGGCAATCCATCACACTGGCCACTCAAAATCGCTTCAAATCCATCCAATGTTTTTTCAATTGAGACATATTTTCCTGGAGATCCAGTAAATACTTCTGCAACAAAAAATGGCTGCGACAAAAATCTCTGAATCTTACGAGCTCTTGACACTAACGTTTTATCCTCTGGCGACAATTCATCCATTCCCAGAATCGCAATAATATCTTTTAATTCTTTATATCGTTGCAAAACTTTTTGAACTGAGCGAGCAATATGGTAATGTCGATCGCCAATAATAAGAGGATCGAGCTGACGAGACGTAGAATCTAGCGGATCGATAGCAGGATAAATGCCAAGCTCTGCGATTTGTCGTGACAATACAATTGTCGCATCTAAGTGCGCAAAAGTAGTTGCAGGTGATGGATCGGTTAAATCATCAGCAGGTACATAAACAGCTTGAATTGATGTAATAGATCCTGTTTTTGTTGAGGTAATACGCTCTTGTAGCGTTCCCATTTCCTCTGCAAGATTTGGCTGATATCCAACTGCAGATGGCATTCTGCCTAGCAACGCGGATACTTCAGTCCCTGCTAATGTATATCGATAAATATTATCAATAAACAATAATACATCTTTTTGTTGATCTCGAAAGTGTTCTGCAATCGTTAGCCCTGTCAAAGCAACACGCAAACGACATCCAGGCGGCTCATTCATTTGCCCATAAACTAATGCAACCTTATCTAGAACCCCTGAATCTTTCATTTCATGATAAAAGTCATTCCCTTCACGAGTCCGCTCTCCTACCCCTGTAAATACAGAATATCCTTGATGCTCTAATGCAATATTACGGATCAACTCCATCATATTA
>VGTX01000074.1 GCA_016874315.1 Gammaproteobacteria bacterium
GATCCAATCACAATAACATTTTTCATATCATTTAAATTATATGGCCATGTTGTTGCAAAATCGAACCATGGGAAATGGCGATGAGTAAGCTCTTCTATTCGTTCTGCTTTTGATCCAAACATGTTAAATAAAAAGCCATTTAACGCGGCTCTATCAGAGCGACTCACAGATGAATGCAGCAGTGTACGCACAGGGCCTTCGACGGATAATAGCCATTGCTGAATGTCGTCAATTGATAATCTTTTCCACCCTTCAGAAGACCAACGAAGCGGAGTATTAAATCGGTCAAGATTTGTAAGTCCAAGCATTCCAAATCGATCGCGATCGGAAAGCCAATAATCATGTTCGGTTGGTTGTGCGCGGCTTGATACACGGGCTATTGTATTGGCTTTGATATGCCACTGCACTTTTGCACGCGTGCCATCATGCATAGCAACACCAGGAGCTGATTGATACTCCCATGTACGACCGGTAAATCTTTTAGGCTTCGAGGTCAGGGCGCCGACCGGACACAGATCGATTATATTTGATGAAATGGGTGATTCCAGTTGAGACTCTAGAGCATTTGTAATCCGCGTATATTCTCCGCGACCTAAAGCACCAATTTCTTTGCGGTCGGCAATTTCGGAGCCAAATCTGACGCAACGCGTGCAATGGATACAACGATTCATTTCTGTTGCAACGAGAGGACCCAGATTGAGATTTGGAACTGTACGCTTTTCTTCATCAAAATGGCTATGACTATGTGCATGCTGCATCGTTAAATCTTGTAACTCACACTCGCCACCTTGATCGCAAACTGGGCAATCCAGTGGATGATTAATGAGTAAGAATTCAAGAACAGCACTTTGTGCAGCCTTGACTTTATCACTACATGTTTGCACACGTAACCCTTCGCTTACAGGTGTAGCGCATGCAGGCACAGGTCGAGGTGCTGCAGAAGTCTCAACCAAACACATCCGACAATTTGCAGCAATTGAAAGATTCGGATGATAGCAAAATCGAGGAATATGGATTCCCACCCGATCTGCTACCTCAATAATCATGGAGCCTTCTTTTGCGTCATAAGGGCAATCATTGATATAGATTTGAACCATCTATACTCCTCCTTTTAAGATTTTCTGCTCAAATTCAGCACGAAAGTGTTTTAAAAATGCTAAAACAGGCATGGCTGCTGCATCTGCAAGAGCACAGATTGTCTTACCCATCATTTGAGCGGCCACTCGGTCAATCGTTTTTAAATCTGACAAATCAGCTTGACCTGCGTTTACACGGCGAATGAGGCGCCAAAGCCAGCCCGTTCCCTCTCGGCAAGGAGAGCACTGTCCGCAAGACTCTCTCATATAAAAAACAGAGATTCGCTCAAGTAATGCAGGCATATCTACTGTTTCATCAAGAACAATAATTGACCCGGAGCCAAGAAATGAGCCAACAGCACTCAGATGGTCATAATCCATAACAAGATCGAGCGCAACTTGAGCAGGAAGAACCGGTGTTGAAGAGCCGCCGGGAATCACCGCCTTTAAAGAGCGATTCTTCCACACGCCGCCTGCCAAATCTAATAACGTTTTGAAAGGTGTCCCCAGTGGCACCTCATAATTTCCAGGTCGATTTACATGACCCGAAATACTAAAAATCTTTGTGCCACCATTTTTGGGAGTGCCCAACTCCGAAAACCATTTTGCTCCCTTTTCCAAAATGACGGGTACTGATGCGTATGTCTCTACATTATTAATATTTGTAGGGCGACCAAAAACACCATAATTTGCAGGAAATGGTGGCTTAAATCGAGGCAAGCCGCGCTTGCCTTCGAGTGATTCCATAAGCGCTGTTTCTTCACCACAAATATATGCGCCAGCACCCAAAACTGCATGAATTTCCAAATCTAATCCAATATCACCACACTTTTGACCAAGCCAACCATTTGAATAGGCTTCTTCTAAAGCGAGCTCAATGCGAACATACTCTTCCTCTGCAAACTCACCGCGCAAATAGATATATGCTGTTTGCGCATGCATCGCAAATGCTCCAATTGCAATCCCCTCGATAATTTGATGAGGATTAAATCGAAGAATATCTCGATCTTTAAAAGCGCCCGGCTCACTTTCATCAGCATTGCAAACAAGATATTTAGGACCCGTATCATGCTGAGGTAAAAAACTCCATTTCAAGCCGCTCGGAAAGCCCGCCCCTCCTCTTCCTCTTAATCCGGAGGCTTGCACTTCTGCAACGACTTTTTCTGGCGTCCATTGCCCAGCAAGAATAGCTTTCCAGGTGCTATAACCACCAAGATTACAATAGCGCTCGAGAGTCCATGGCTCACTAACGCCAAGGGTGCGATAACAGACTTGATTGAGAAGAATTTCTGACATTAATCGCACTCCTTTATCCAGGCAAGCAATTTTTCCTTATCAAGGGGGCCGATATATCGTCCATTGATTTGAGCTGCAGGAGCCTGTCCACAGGCGGCCAAACACTCAACTTCCTTGAGAGTGATGCTGTATTTTTCAGAAGTTTCACCAGGTTGCACGTCCAACAACTCTGATGCATATTTCAGTAAATCTTCTGCACCACGGAGCCAGCACGATACATTCGTACAAATAGCAAGCTCGTTTTTACCACATGGCTTGAGGCGATATAAAGAATAAAAATGGGCAATTTCGTAAACAGACATCGGTGGCATATTGAGTTGAGCCGCAACTGCATCCATTGCTTGCACTGTGAGGTAGCCATAATGCTTTTGCACCGCCATCAAAACACTTTTTACAGCAGCTTGCTCGCGGCCTGCGGGGTATTTTTTAATGGATTTTTGGATATGATTGATAATCTCTACTGGCAATTCAAAATTACTCATCGGTCAATTTCTCCAAACACAATATCGAGAGAGCCCAATACAGTCACTAGATCGGCAAGGAGATGTCCTTTCACCAGATGAGATAATGCTGCAAGATGGGGAAACCCTGCTGCACGAATTTTTAATCTATATGGTTTATTTGCGCCATCAGATACTAAGTAAATTCCAAACTCACCCTTTGGATGCTCGATAGCGGCATAAGTTTCTCCAACTGGTAAACTAAAGCCTTCACTCATAAGTTTAAAATGGTGAATCATTTCTTCCATATGTGTATGACTTCGGTTATGAGGTGGTAAAGCAATTTTATAATCATCAATCAAAACAGGCCCCGGATTCGCTTCTAGCCAATCAAGACATTGCATAATGATTCGATTAGACTGCCTCATTTCTGCAAGACGAACCGAATAGCGATCGAAACAATCTCCATTTTTACCCACTGGAACATCGAAGTTGAGCTCTGAATAGACCGCGTAGGGTTGATTTTTTCTTAAGTCCCATTGCATTCCGCTTGCACGTAAAATCGGACCAGTGCATCCAAGCTGTAAGGCATCTTCAAGAGTCAAAACACCTATGCCTTCGAGTCGTTGACGCCAAATGCGATTATCGGTTAGCAAAGCCTCATATTCATCAACATGCTCACCAAATCTTTGTGAAAAAGAACGCACATATTCAATAAAAGAGCCTTGCCTATCCTGATTAAGCCCTTCTTTTTCTTTATCAGAAAATCCTTTGAAATAAAGAGGCATCCGATCAGGCAAATCACGCTGCACTCCTCCGGGACGATAATATGTTGCATGTAACCGGCTACCACTGACCGCTTCATAGCAATCCATTAAAACTTCACGCTCACGGAAGCAATATAAAAACATACTCATAGCGCCAACATCGAGGGCATGAGCACCGAGCCATAGAAGATGGTTCAATATCCGAGTAATTTCGTCAAATAACACCCTAATATACAAAGCGCGCTTAGGCGGTGTGATTTGCAACATATTTTCGATTGCCATCACATACGCATGTTCATTGCAAAGCATCGATACATAATCGAGCCGATCCATATATCCAATCGATTGAAGGTAAGGGCGTAGCTCAACGAGTTTTTCTGTACCGCGATGCAACAAGCCAATGTGTGGATCGACATTTATAATTCGCTCACCCTCTAGCTCGAGGACAAGGCGCAATACGCCATGAGCAGCCGGGTGTTGTGGACCGAAATTAAGCTGATATGAGTGTAATGTGGTCATAGCTGCTCCTTCTTTGGAGAGGAAGGAAATCTAATAACCTTTGGCACAGGAACGCGTAAACGATCGCGTACCTCTTCATGCACGCAAACTTCAGTTTTCCGATCGTATATGATTTGGTCATAACCCATCATTGGGAAGTCTTTACGTAAAGGGTATCCGCAGAATCCATAATCTGTGAGCAATCTTCTTAAATCTGGATGTCGGTCAAACGCCACGCCGAACAAATCGAAAGCTTCGCGCTCATACCAATTCGCACTTGCCCATATTTCAAATAAAGAGGGCATAGTCATGACCTCTACAGGCACAAAACAACGCACTTTGACACGTCGGTTTTCCTGATAATTTAAGAGATGGATAACTACTTCAAATCGATTGCGATCTTTCTGACCTTTTTGTAAATCGAGTGCTAATTTTCCTCTTCCAAACCCATGCGTTGTGGCTTGCTGAGTCACCCACTCAGATTGACCGTATGTTAAATAATCAATTACAGTCAAATCCGTTAACTGAGTAAAACCTTCCCGATCGCGCAAAGCCGCACACTCTGCAAAATATGTATCGATTGTCACGCGTCGCTCTTCAATAATCATGATACTAAGTCCTCACTCATACCACGCTCTCTTAAAATCTTACGCTGCAACTGCAAAATTGCATAGATCAGGGCTTCAGCAGTAGGAGGGCACCCTGGCACATAAACATCAACAGGCACGATACGATCGGCTCCACGAACAACAGAATAGCTATAATGATAGTAACCACCCCCATTTGCACATGACCCCATAGAGATAACCCATTTAGGTCCAATCATTTGGTCATATACGGTCCTTAATGCTGGAGCCATCTTATTACATAAAGTTCCTGCAATAATCATAACATCTGCTTGACGTGGACTGGGTCGAAACATAACACCGAATCGATCTAAATCAAGACGTGATGCACCCGCATGCATCATTTCTATAGCGCAACAGGCCAATCCAAAAGTCATTGGCCACATTGATTGAGAGCGCGACCAAGAAATCAGATCTTCTAGCCGCGCGAGTGCGTATCCGGACGATCCGTTGAGCGAGAGGAGAGACATTCAAAAACCCCTTGTTTCCATTCGTAATACAAGCCGGCGCACAGAATTAATAAAAAAAGCCATCCTGTACATAACAAATCGTTTGAAAAATGTGTTTTCAAAATCATAGACCATGGCACTAAGAATGCCATTTCTAAATCAAACAACACAAAAAGAATAGCGACCACATAAAATGCAATAAAAAATGGCATCCTCGCATCACCCATTGGCTCAAAACCACACTCATACGGTGCATCTGTTTTTTGCGAAGAGGCGCGTGGAGGATTGATTAAATAACCCAGGATATAGGGTAAAAAAGCCACCAACAGCGCAATTGCTGCATACACATAACCTGCAATCATTACCATTCCAGAGGAAATTCGCTTATTGAATGAGTGTAGTCATCCTCAACGATCTGCGCAACACCGAAAAAACAACACGCGCGAGTTAACCACCTTATTGATTTATAATGATTTTTCATATATCATGAGTCACTTTCACTTATTA